>JAFGLK010000576.1 GCA_016928125.1 Anaerolineae bacterium | reverse complement strand
TAGCTCTTGTCGCTGGGATCCTGAGCGCCAACCCGCAGGACGACGGTCCGGTCGGCGGTTTCGAGCATCGCCTCGGCGCTCGGCTCAGTGAGCCCATAGGCCGCGGCGTCGCCCTTGCCCAGCGGGCGATCCATGCGCAGCGAGGCGGCGCGACGCACCAGCGTGGAGGCCTTGCTCTGGTCGAGCGTGTCGCCTTCCGCCAGGCCCTCCAGGCTCCAGGCGCCCTCTGCATCCTGGGTCAGGACCAGAGCGCCATTGGCGTTCTGCAACACAAAACGCCTCACATCGGCAAGGGGCACATCTACATAGCTCGCGTCGATCCAGGTGCTGGGCGTAGCGGCCAGCTCCCAGGTCGAGACCCCGTCGGTCAGGTAGATGTCGCTCTGGCCATCGAGACGAAAATGGGTGGCCCCATAGGAGGGCGAAGAGCCCAGGAACACTGTCCAGCGTTGGCCATCCGCCGTCTCGAGCTCGAGTCGGCGCACATAGTCGTCGGGAGCCACCTGCAACCTGCGTTGGCTGTCCATGGTGCGGGCCACCAGGCGCCCGGTCTCCAGGCCCACCAATTTCTCGATCACAGGGTCGATCTTGGTGCCGTTCGCCGGGTAATCATCGGCCTCCGGCAGAACCCAGTCGCCCGCCACCTTGCGCAGAGCAAGCTGCTTGCCATCGCTCTCGCTGATGGTCAGGCCCACGATCTGGTCCGCATCGAGACCAGGGAAGACCGGCGCGCTAGCGGGGCCTTGCGCGGCGCGCGGCCAGAACACCACCACGGCCACGGCGATCTGCAGAATCAGGATGCCCGCCAGGATCCGGTTGTGCCGCTTGAGGCCTAGACGGCTCAACCACGTGTCAAGCCCGTTCAGCCAGCGGAGACGCTTCTGCTCGGTGCTCATGAGCCTCCCTCCTTACTCGCTTCAGCCAGTGCCTCGGGGGGCAGCAGCTCGATCGGCTCCTCGCGCTTGCGATAGGCATTCCAGAGCACGCCCAGAACTACCAACGCCAGCAGAGCCACCGCATAGTTGAGCCCTTCCCAGAACGACTGGGCGCTCTCGGAGAGAGGCACCAGCACCCGGCTGGAGGTGCCGCGGGCCCGGATCTCGAGCAGATCGAGCTCCTCGGTGGACCAGGCCACCGCGTTCTGCACCAGCTTGATGCTGTTCAGATAGCGATCGCGGGTGAGCTGCGATGAGATCTGAAACACGATATCATCCACAAACTCGGCGCTGCCGAACACGACCAGGCGCGCCGTCTCTGGTGAGACGTCAATGGTGGGCAGGGGCTCGTCCATGCCGCCCACCCCCTGCGCGTCATCGCCGGCCCCCAACTCAAGAGGCGAGGTCTGGTCTTTGAACGCGCTCTCGAATACGCCCTGAACCGCCACCGCAAGGGTATGCTCCTGTGGGTTCATTCCCGAGGGGAAGCCCAGATTCGGATAGAGCTGGAAATCAGGCTGGATGTTGGTGTCTGTCTGCGTCCAGGCATTGGCGCTAGAGGTGAGCAGGGTCGTCACCTCCCGATCGGCGTTGGCCGCCTCGTCCACCGTGATCGGCGAGGCCCAGTTCAGCGTCACCGCCTGGAGATTGGATACGATGGGGCTGTCGGCGTTCATGCCGTCAGGACGTATGTCCACGAAAAAGGGAAAGGCGATGGCCTGAATCTCCTGCACCTGGAACTGGCCAACCTGGCGCACGACCTGCACCGGGAACGGCTCGTTCTGAGGATCGAGCACCAACGACTGTTCGACCCGGATGCCATACGTGGCCAGCGTGTCGCGCAGGCCATCTTCCAAGGGCTTGAGCGCCAGGCCGCCCTGCATCTGGTCGAGCTCGATGCCATAGTTGCCGGCCGCCACAAGCACCGCGCCACCGCGCATCAGATATTGATCGATGGCAAAGCGCTCCACATCGGTCATCCCTTGGGGCGCCACCACCAACAGGACATCGACATCCACGGGCACCTGGCCCGTGCTGAGATCCAGATTGCGCACCTCATACTCCTGGCGCAGGGCCTCAGACAACTCATCCCAGCTCGAGAGCGGCTGCTGCGTTCGCCCAAACATATCCTGCGTGGGCGTCGCCGGCGGCGTCCACAGGCCCACCACCTGAAGAAAGCCGGACGAGAAGCGCTTGAGCGCTGACTCGATGGAGGTACGCACCTCCGCCTCGCTCACCTCACCCGAAGGGTAGATCAGTTGGGACTCCTCACCCTCTTCGAGCACCATATAGAGGTAGTAGCTATCGGAAGAGAAGAGCGAGCTGCGCAGCGGCTGCAGCCCGTACAGATCGTAGAGCTGCTGGCGCGTGACCGGGCTGCCTGGGGCATCCGGATCCACCAGGGTGTACTCGAATTTGGGCGATTGAGCCGCGATGTCGGCCGCCACGCTTTGGATGGTGGCCGGCGCCTGCGCCAGCCATTCGGGCAAGCTATTCGGCGTCACGTAGATCGTCAGTTTGGCCGGATTCTCGAGCGAGGCCAGGACCGTCTCCACACTCTGAAAGCCATAGACAACCTTCTTGATCGAGCTGGTCAGATCGTACTCCAGGTTACGCAAGCGCACATCGATGGTCCCATCGCGCAAGGGCTCGACCTCGATGAGATCCTGGAAGCCCAAGGTCACATGCTGATCACCATAGCGGATCAGGATGTCAAAGTAAGAATTGATGATCGAGGTCTCATAGCGCCCCGCCACCTGGAAAGGCATGGGGCGAATGCCATAGGTCTGGTTCGCCTCGGCCTCCTTCTCGGGCTCTTGCGCGGGATCGATGATCTCCATCTCGACCGAGCTGGCAGAGGCGATGGCATACTCCTGCAGCAGATCGCGGATCTGCGGCACCAGGGGCGCCAACAGAGGGTGGGTCTTCTCGCTAAAGTAGCCCCGGATCAGCAACGGCTCCTGCAGATTGCTCAATAGATCGCGGGTGGTCCGCGAGAGGCTGTACTCATGATGTTGGGTAAGGTCCAGGCGCAAGACGCGCAAGGGATAGAGCCAGACATTGAGCAGCACCAGATTCACAGCCAACAGCGCCCCTGTCAGCCTCAGGTTGCGACGATGCGCCAGGCTCCGCTCACCCGACCCCCAGCGCTTGCTATCCAGTGACACCACGTTCAAGGTCAGAAACAGAGCCGTGAGCGAGAGATAGTAGACCAGATCGCGCAGATCGATCACCCCACGCTCGACGCTGGCAAAGCGACTGCCCGAACCGATGGCCCGCAGGACCTCGCCGATAGCATCTCCGAAAAAGTCGGTCACCCCGCCGGACCCGACCAGGTAGAGCAGCCCACAGAGCAGCACACTCAAGATGAGCGCCACGATTTGGTTATCCGTGCGCGACGAGATGAATAGGCCGATGGCCGCATAGGCCGAAGCCAGGAGAACGGCTGCCAGGTAGCCGCCGAAAACCGGACCCCAATCAAGGTTGCCCAGCAGAGCCACGGTCACGGGTAAGAAGATCGTCAGAGCGAGCGCGATGGCCACCAGGGCCATCACCGCCAGGAACTTGCCCAACACCAAGTCCGTCTGGCGAACGGGCAAAGTCAGCAGGATCTCCAACGTGCCGGCGCGCTGCTCCTCGCTCCATTGGCGCATGGTGAGCGCCGCCACCAGAAAGACCATCAAGAGTGGCATCCAGCGAAAGAGAGGCCGCACATCAGCGATCCCACGCGCGAAAAAGGTGTCGATCCAGAAAAAGGCGAACAGAGTCACAGCCAGAAAGGTCCCCACAAAGATGAGCGCCATGGGAGAGCTGAAATAGCCCTCCAGCTCTTTGCGGGTCACAGCCAGGATTTGCTTCATGTCACACCTCACCCCGCCATGGCCAGATCGTTGAAGACGGCCTCCAACGTGCGCACGTCACGTCGCAACTCGCGCAGCGGCCAATCCTTCTGGCGCGCCAGATCATAGATCGAGCGCCCCAAATCCGGAGCACCCTCCTGCGGGCGCTCGTCGCGGATGCGGCCGCGCACGCGGTAGGCCGTGTGGCCCCCCTCGATGCGGCTGCGCTCCACGCCCGCAACACCGGCCAGGGACGAGAGATCGCGCTCCACGCCTACAGGCGCGCCCTCGAGCACCAACACCATGTCGGGGGTGGCCGCGAGGTCGGCTAGGCGCGCGTCCGCCTTGACCTCACCATTCATCAGGATGACGGCCCGATCGCAGAGCGCTTCCACCTCGGTCAGGATATGGCTGGAGAAAAGCACGGTGCTGTGTTCAGCCAGGCGGCGGATCAGACGTCGCATCTCGACGATCTGCGTCGGATCCAGGCC
>JAFGLK010000575.1 GCA_016928125.1 Anaerolineae bacterium | reverse complement strand
CGCCCTCAGACTGATCAATCCGAGCGATGCGCGATAGACAGAACAGAACGAGCTCGCGGGCGCCGAGCCGATTCTCGCTCATGGCCTCCTGGAGGTCCGTGATGGTGGCCTTGCGGATGTCAATCACTCGATTCTACCTCCCCTGTGTTGCCCTATCCTGGTCGCGCCGCGCCAGCAGCGCCTTCCACTCGGGCGCGCCGTGTAGTATGCGGAACTCGCCCTGCTGCGCTGTCCAGTCCAGGTTCGTCCAGCCATGCTCAACCGCGGCCTGCAGGAACGCGAGCGCCTTCTCCCGACTCCCCAGCAGCGCCCAGGCCGAGGCGTTCAGGTGGTAGTAGTAGTCGGGGTTATTGTCGCGGCGCGCAAACACCTGCTCGTAGTAGCGCACGGTGCGCGCATAGTCGCCGCGTTGATAGTGATACCAGCCCAGCTCGGCCAGATGGTCGATCGGGTCGCACATGTAATAGTAGTAGGCGTACGTGCGGTTCCGCTGGAAGCCCACCCTCTCGGCCGTCTTCCATGAGGCGACGTTGTCGGCGTTACAGTGCCAGCCCACGGCGCGGATCCCTTGACTCAGGGCCTGCTCAACCGTCGCGGCGACGGCCAGGGAGGCCAGGCCCTTACGTCGATGGGCCGGATGGGTGATCACGCCCACGTCCATGCGATCGCCGGCCACGCAGTCGGGCGTGCACCAGGCCACCGCCTCTCGATCCCGCAGCACCGCGTAGCTGATCCCCCTGGCCAGGAAGTTGTCCACGCTCCACCAGACCTGGGCAAAGTCCAGCCAGTCGCGCAGTGCATCGGGGAAGGTGATCGTCCTATCGTCCAACAAGGCGTGGTCCACGCGCTGCACCGTGTAGCCCTCTGGCACATGCTGGCGCCAGTTGAAGCGCAGCGCGCGACACAGATAGTGATAGCGCGCGATCTTCTCGATCTCGTGGGTGGGAATCAACGCCGGCAGCCTGGCTTCCCACCCTGCGGGGTACACCGCCAGGGACACGGACCAGTCGCCATTCACAGAGAGCTCGCCCGTGAAGATCCGCTCCTGGAACAGACGGCGCAACGCGTCGTTCGTGTCGGTGTCGTCGCTCTCGCCGGCCAGGAGGTAGCCCTCGACGGTGAGGGCCAGGGCGGTGCGCGGATGCTCAACGTCATCCACAAAGATGCGCCCCGGATTGTTCCCCTCGAGGGCGGCCTGGATCGAGAGGCTGTAGTCGAACCCCTCGAATAGGGGGCGCACGCTCTCGAATGAGCTGGAGGCCAATTCGTACATGGTTCCCGTGTTCCCTCTCGGCGCGACAGGGTGCGAGCCAGGTGCCGCTCCCAGGGAGGGCGGATCGTCTGATGCGCTCCGCCTCGCTTGTCGTCTCGGGCGACGCCTCTCTCGCTTTCCGAATCCCGGCAGTGCTTCCATCCCCAGGCGGCGCACTGCTGCGGCCCCCTAACTTGACAGGACCCTTTCGAGCAGAGCGGTGAGCAACCAGATCAGGACGGGCAACACCACGGCGGACGCAAAGCCGCGTAGGGTCCCGGGGCGCCAGGGCCAGGTGGGGAGCGCCAGCAACGTGTCACGCTCCAGCTTGAGCGCCGCCAGGAGCTGATTGATCTCCATCGCGGAGCCCAGTTCGCGGCGATCCACCTGCTCGTGCACAAGGCCAAACGCAGCGGCCAGGCGGCTGGTCACACTGGATATGAGGCGATCCTTCTCGTCGATCAGCCGCTGATGCAGGCCCACCAATGGCAGCACAAACGAGGCGGCGCCCAACCCGACCAGCACGACCAGGCCCGTGACGCTGACCACATTGAGCCCCGGCGTGGGGTCCTGAAAAGCCATGAACCAGGCAAAGGCGATCAAAGCCAGGCCGGCCCGCACCGTCAACGCGGAAAAGGCGTAGATGGGTTTGGGGTTGAGCAGGTCGAGCGAGGAGGCCTGGGCGTGAAGGCGGCCGACCAGTTGGAGCTGGCGCAGACTATGGAGGGCTGCGGCGACCAACGTGGCAGTGTTGAAAGCGGTCACAAGCGTCACATAGACCCAAGAGGCGATGGGTGTCGTCTCCGCAAGGCCGAATGCCAGGGGATCCAGCCCAATGCCGAGGGCCGCCAGGACGGCGCCCAGAATCAAGGCCAGGACGCCCGTGCGGGCCGGGAGCGTGGTCAACGCAAACTCGACTCGCAAGCTCTCCTCCGCACTGAGGTCCAGCAGCGGCCGGAAGACCTGGAACGCGCGCCGGGCCACGCTGTTCAGATGGTGGGTGACCGCCACAAAGTAGATGCTGTAAAAGGCATCGCTCAGGCGGGCCAGGTCCAGGCTGCCGGGCGGCGCCGTGCCATCGAGCCACTGCCGGGCGTTGTTGGCCAGCATCATCAGTAGCAGGAAAAGCAGATAGAAGAGCCAGGCCGGGATCGGCAGCCGTTCGATCGCCGCGATCAAGCGATCAAGAAAGCTGGGGCGATGAGGCCGAGCTCCTGTTGCGGTGGCGGTCTTGGCTCGTTCTTCCACGTTTCGATCCCCCTGGCAGGACACCGGCGCCGGCGGCCTGCTCGTTCTCACGCCACATACGTCCCAAAGTCTTGCGGTGCACCGACGGCAGGCTGCGACGGACGCCCCCGTGCGAGCCGGCGTCAGTGGAACATGTAAGGCAAGACACAGCCGGTGACAAAGCGTCCCGCGTCAGAGCAGAGGAACGCGACGCCCTCGGCGATGTCCTGTGGCGACACGTTGGGCCGCTTGCGCCAAGCGTCTCCACGGTCGCACTGCTCGATGGCCTGGTCAAGGCTCTCGATGGGAGCCACTGGCGCTGGCGCGATCACGTTGATGGTTACCCCGTGCGGCCAGGCCTGCTTGACGGCGAGGAGCAGCGCCTGGGTCCGGGCGGCCTTGGCCAGGCTGTAGGCGTAGGCGGGCGGCAGCTCTGTGGGGTGCAGGGCGATGCCGATCAGCCGGCCCCAGCCGCGCGCGTACATGCCCGGCAGCACCAGCCGCCCCAGCTGCAAGACGGGCGCCACCTCGTGGTCCAGGTCCTCCAACGCATGGGCAGGCTCCAGGCTGTCGAGCGGCTCGGCATGCCAGCCCGCGCCCGGGCCGACGACACAGATGTCCACTCGGCCGAACGCCTCGACGCTCGCCTCCACCAGGCGTCGGCACCCGGCTGGGTCAAAGACATCCGCCTGCAGCGCGACGGCGCTCCCGCCGCGTGCGACGATGTGGTCAACGATCGCCTCGGCGCTCGCCTGGCTGGTGCGGTAATTCACCACCACTTTGGCGCCTTCCCGCGCCAGGGTCAGCGCGATGCTGCGCCCCATCCCGGCGCCCGCCGCTCCGGTCACCAGCGCCACCTTGCCTCGACATGTCATGTGCAAATCGCCTCTCACGTCTGCTATCACCCTCCCAGAAGCGCCGCGCAGCCCAGTTCCTCGAACGCCCCCATACTCCGCGCCACCGCCGTGAGGTCGGGCTCCCACCGAAAGACGGTGGCTTGCCACACCGGGATGAAGAGGCTCACCAGCATCACGGACAGGCGATAGTCGTCCCAGCACGCCTCCGAGCCAAAGCCCGTGACGCCGCGCCGCAGCAGGGCCTCATGGTAGCGGCGAAGCAGCGGCCCCTCCAGGCGGCGCCGGATGGCCGGATCCCATCTGGTGGCGATCATGAAGGCCAGATCGGTGCCGCCGATGGTCGGATGCCAGAACTGCCAGTCGATCAGGTAGGCCGGTTCGGCCACCCCCTCGCGCGGGAAAAGGAAGTTGGCGAGATGGGCGTCCCCGTGTACCAGGGTG
>JAFGLK010000096.1 GCA_016928125.1 Anaerolineae bacterium | reverse complement strand
GGCCGCGCGCTGCCAGAATCGGCGTGAGGGTATCGTACAGCGCCCAATCGAAGGCTGCGGTGAACAAGGAGGTCTACAGATGCTGGTCAAAGAGCGGATGAGTCGTCATCCGATAACGGTTCGGCCCGATACCTCGCTTCATGACGCCCTGCGCATCATGCGTGAAGCCAAAGTCAGGCGCCTGCCGGTGCTCAACAAGGAGGGCAAACTGGTCGGGATCGTCCTGGAAAAGGACCTTCTCTACGCCTCGCCTTCCCCCGCCAGCACGCTCAGCGTCTACGAGATAAACTATCTGATCGCCAAGATCAAGATCGAGGACTTGATGACTCGCGATGTGATCACCATAGACGAAGATTGTCCTCTCGAGGAGGCGGCGCGCATCATGGTCGATCACGGCATCGGCGGATTGCCGGTCATGCGCGGAGACCAACTGGTGGGCATGATCACAGAGAGCGATCTGTTCAAGATCTTCTTGGAGTTGCTCGGTGCGCGCACGTGGGGGCTGCGAGTGACGATCAAGGTCGAGGAAGGCCGGGGCGTGTTGGCTCAGCTGACGCAGAGCCTGGCTTCACGCGGGGCGAACATCGTTGCGCTGGGCACCTTCTGGGGCGACGATGTGACCAATCGCGAAATCGCCTTCAAGGTGCAGAACATTGATCAAGAGACGATGCAGCAGATCATCAGTGAGGTAGGGGCCGAGTTGCTCGATATCCGCGAGATGGTCTTCTGAGCGGGGCTCGGTGTCTGGCTCGCCCCAGACCGACCGCATGTCCCAATCCACGCGGCCCTAGCCGAGGTCTTCCACCAGCAGGGGCCGCGCCGCTTCGGCCGCTCGCGCGCGGTGGCTGATGCGGTTCTTGACATCGGGTGTCAGCTCCGCCATGGTGCAAGCGTACTCGGGCACGTAAAAGACCGGATCGTACCCAAAGCCATGCTCACCCCGTGGCTCGAGGGCAATGCGCCCTTCGCAGGCGCCGGCGACGATGCGCTCGCGGCCGTCGGGCCACACGACGGCGATCACGCAGCGGAAACGCGCCGTGCGTCGCGCCTCGGGAATACCCTTGAGCTCGGCCAGCAACCGATGATAGCGATCCTCATCGCTGGCGCCCTCGCCGCCATAACGAGCTGAATAGACGCCTGGGGCTCCATCGAGCACATCGACCTCCAGGCCGGAATCGTCCGCCAGTGTCACGAGTCCTGACAGTGCTGCGTAGGCCCGCGCCTTGGCCAGGGCATTCTCCGCAAAGGTGGCGCCCTGTTCAGGGACCTCCTCCTCAATGCCCAGATCAGCCAGGCTCATCAGCTCCAGATCGAGCCCGGCGAGCAGATCGGCGTACTCGGCTTTCTTGCCGCGGTTGCGGGTCGCGATCAAGAGCCTCATGCGCTCCTCTCCTCATTGTCCGGGACACCGCTCTCCTCGAGCCCCTCGATGCGCTCCGCATGGGTATAGACCGTCATGCGTCTGCCTCGCAGATAGCCGATCACCGTGAGGTTGAACTGCTCCGCGATCTGGGCCGCCAGCGCCGTGGGCGCCGAAACAGAAGCCAGGACGGGCAGGCCCACCCTCACGGCCTTGGTGACCATCTCATAGCTCAGACGACCGGAGCAGAGCAGCAGCTTGTCGCGCAGGGCGATGCCCCGCAGGAAGCAGTGCCCGATGGCCTTGTCCACCGCGTTGTGGCGCCCCACATCCTCGCACAGGATGACCAGTTCGCCCTGCCGATCAAAGAGCGCGGCCGCATGCACGCCACCCACTTGCTGGTGCATGCGCTGAGCCGCGCGCATGCGCCCATCCAGCCTGAGCAGGATCTCCGCGCCAACGACAGGACCGGGGGCTACCCGAGCCAGGGGCAGATCGGCGCGATCCACATCCACTGCGCCGCAACCTGCTCGGATCAAGCGAACCACCTCCAGGCGGGCCTCTTCTCGCAACGCATCAGGGCGCACCTGCACCTCGACCCGATTGCGAGAGGTGGCCTCATCGCCCTCTACGGGTTCCTCGCCTGGCACGGGCAACCCGCTTCCGCAGTGGTGGATCAAGAGGATATCGTCAAAACGCTCCACCAGGCCCTCGCTCAGGCAAAAACCCGCCGCCAGCTCCTTCTCCAGGCCGGGCATGCGCATCAGCACAGCCACTTGATGGCCATTGATGGTCAAAGAGAGGGGTTCCTCGGAAACCATCTCGATCTCCTGCTGGGACCCTGCTCCACCGTCGACCCGCCACACATGGCGCACTGCGATGGGAAGGCTATCTCGATCAGTGATCTTATCCATTGTCGCTCACTCACTTCACTGGACAAGGGGAAAGGCTGCCCGCGCGCCTTCAGTGTGCACGCTTACCTGGCCGGCACATGCCTCCATCGGCGCTATCTGTACATCCTAGCGGATGCAGGCTCAAATGCAAAATCGTGACGACGAGCACTTTATGGGCGCGTTCACTCTCAAATCGCACTTTGATGAGAGTTCCCTCAAAAGATATTCGCACCGGATGGGCCAGGCATTCGATAACCAAGCGCGGGGCCCTTGGGACCCGCACCTGAGTCTAGCTACGTGCAATTGGCTCCAGCCGAGTTGCACTAATCGCGCTGGAAGCGTCTCACCAACTCCCCATCGGGAGCGACCAGATCCACGATCAAAGGCATCTGGCCCAAGGCGTGGGTCGAGCAGGAGAGACACGGGTCATAGCAGCGAATGGCGGCTTCGACGCGGTTCAACATGCCCTCGGTCGGGTTCTTGCCATCCACAAAGGCCTTGGCCACCGAATCCACCGAGTTGCTCATGGCCCAGTTGTTGTTGCCCGTGGCCACGATCAGATTCACCTTGGTGATCATACCCTGATCGTCGGTCCAGTAGTGGTGCCACAGGGTGCCCCGAGGCGCCTCGATGGTGCCCACCCCCTCCCCCGTGATGTGGATGCGTGTGTTGAGGATATCCTCGGACAGGATGTCCTCGTCCTCGCAGAGCTGACGCACGCGCTCGGCGGCATACAGGTCCTCGATCAGGCGCGCATAGTGGTAGTAAAGCGTGGGCTCCACCGGCCCATCGGAGAGCGCCTTGAAGCTCTTGAGCTCCTCATTGGCGAGAGGTGTGGAGATGCGATCAGCCACGTTGAGACGGCCCAGCGGCGCCGCGCGATAGACGCCATCTGGCCAGCCGAGATGCTTGAGGTACGGGAATTTCAGATAGGACCAATCCTCGACGCGCTCCTCGATGTGCTCGAGATAGTCGCGCCCGTCGAACTCTTTCATGAATTTCCCATCGCGGTCCACCACGCGCACCGGCCCATCATAGAGCTCCAGGGCGCCATCCTTACACATCCCCAAGTAGTGCGAGGTGAAATTGGCGAACTTGTTCACAACCTCCTGGTTCTCCATGAGCCAGGATTTTCCGATCTGGATGCCTTCCTGAATATAGCCGATCATCTCCTCCAGTTCGCCCAGCATCCAGTCCCGGTTCTCCTGGCTCAACGGCGTGCTGACGCCGCCGGGCACGGCCCAGTGCATGTGGATGCGACGGCCGCTCAGGCGCCGGATGATCTCCTGGCCATATTTGCGCAGCTTGACTGCCTTGATAGCCAAGGCAGGATTGACCTCGACCAGCCCAGCCACGTTGCGGATCGCCGGGTCGGCGTCAAAGCCCAGCAGCAGGTCGGGCGAGGCCAGATGGAAAAAGTGCATCGAGTGCGACTGGATCATCTGCCCCATGTGCAGCAACTCACGCAGCAGCGTGGCGGTGCGGGGCGGCTCTACCCCCGCGACCTGGTCGCAGGCCTTGACCGAGGCCAGGTGATGGCTCACGGGGCAGATGCCGCAGATGCGCGGGGTGAGCACGGGCATCTCAAAGTACATGCGCCCCTCGGAGAACTTTTCAAAGCCACGGAACTGGTCGATGTGCAAGAAGGCGCGCTCGACATTGCCCTCATCATCCAGACGAATCGTCACGCGGCCGTGACCCTCAACGCGCGTGACCGGTTCGATCGTGATCTTCTGGCCCATGTTCAATCTCCTATCGTTCGCGTGCATGCGATGTATATCCATACGGCTCCAGCTCAGTCATAGGTGAGCATATCATCCGTCAGCACCGGCATACGCCCCGCCAGGAGCTCGGTGAGCGCGTACCAGATGGCCTCACTGGGAGGAGGGCAGCCCGGGATGTGCAGATCGACCTTGACCACCTGATCCACGGCCTTGACCTGGGGGAAGAGCTTGGCGATCTCCACCGAGCGGGGCACCTTCTGGTCGCTGGCTGTGCTCTCCGTTTCGACATAGGCGCGCTTGAGCACATCTTCGACGTCGAAAAAGTTGCGCATGGTGCAGATGCCGCCGGTCACTGCGCAGTCGCCCAGGGCGATGAGGATGCGGCAGCGCTCGCGCATGGTCTTGGCCACCTCTTCCTGGTGGTCGTTGCTCACGGCGCCGGTCAGGATGCCCACATCGCAGCCCTCCTCGGGGGGATGCTTGAGATCGGTGATCGGCGTCGAGAGCAGTTGCACATGCTTGAGCAGTTCGACGATCCGCTCGTCAATATCGAGGAAAGACATATGGCAGCCCGAACAGACATCCAGCCAATCGGTACAAACAGTCACTTTCGCCATGAAGATCCTCCTGATGGGCCGCAGAGGCGGCCAGGCATGCTGCCCGGGCTAAGCGCCAGGGCCTAGATCGTGTCTATTTCATCAACTCGGCGAGTTGCGCGATCACCTGCTCCTCAGAAGGCGTTCGCGTGGTCTTGCCAGCCACCAGCTTGGTCTCAAGCCCGGCGGCGTT
>JAFGLK010000574.1 GCA_016928125.1 Anaerolineae bacterium | reverse complement strand
CGCTCCAGATACTGGGCGCGCCCCTTGAGCGACTCGATCTGGCTGCGGATGTTGGTCAGCTCCCGATGGATGGCCAGGATGTCCTCGGCCTTGCCGCGATTCTCACGTACCTCGGTGAGCAGTGCCAGCAACTCCTTTTCAGTGGCCTCCAGGTTACGCAGGCGCGCCTGCAGGTCGACGAACTCCTCGGTCACATCCTCGCCCGAGGTGTTCTCGCTCTCGACCCGGATGGCCTCGTCGCGCAGGATGCCGCGCACCTCGTCCAGCGATGCGGCCGGGATGCGCAAAGTGATGCGCGCGTAGGGTTGTTCGTTCACCAGCCAGCGGCTCGAGTCGGCCACATAGCCCTCGTAGGCGGCCACCAGGTCGCTGACCAGCGCCAGAGTGACGTCGGTATCCTCCACCACGATGGACATGTTGACCGTCTGGATGATCATGCGATCCTCGGCGCTGCCCAGGTTGCTGGCCGCGCTGCCCATGATGCCCGCGGCCTCATCGGCGGCCCGGGCCGGCCTCTCGACGACCTCGACCTCCCTGACCACGGGCATAGCCTCGGGTGCGGCGCGTTTCTGACTCTCCGCCGTTCGGGCCGCGCAGCTTGTCAGCAGCGGCGTCAAGAGCACAAGACATACGATGGCAATCCAGGCTAGTCTCTTCATCTCTTCCTCCTTCAGATCGGTTGCGATCTCGCCCGCACTCGCCGCCTCAGACGGCATACTTGGCGAGCGGGTGTGTATCACAGCTCTAGGACGCAGCCAGGCCTCGTTCGGTTCCGCCAGAACTCACCAGCCCAGCTCCAGCCGGCTGATGAGGCTGGCGGGCAGGCCGATCGCACGCATCCGAGCCTGGGTCGCGGCGATGTCATAGGCCACCCGACGGTGCTCAAAGACGCGCGCCTCGGTGTCATACAATACATAGGCCGCCCGCGGATCGCCATCGCGCGGCTGGCCCACGCTGCCCGGGTTCAGGATGCAGGGGGTGTCGTCGAGGCGCACCTGGGTCTCCTCGGGCGGGAGGATCATGTCACAGTGAGGCGCTGCGGGCGCGTCGCGGAAGAGGATCGGGACATGGGTGTGGCCCACCAGGCAGAGCGGCGTGTCGAAATAGTCAAAGCTCGCCTTGGCCACCTTGGCCTCCAGCAGATACTCCCAGATGGGATGGCGTGGGCTGCCATGGGCCAGGGTGACGTCGTCCATCGCGCGGGTCTCGGGTAGCGCCTCGAGATATTCGCGCGCCTCGGCGCTGAGCACCCGCCGCGTCCAGAGGTTGGCCGCCCGCGCGCGCGCGTTGAATGTGGCCAGATCGGTCTTGCCCAGCACGCCCCAGTCGTGATTGCCCGCTATGGCCACATGGCTATGGCGCTGCAGTTCCTCGATACAGGCGTTGGGCTCGGGGCCATAGCCGACGATGTCACCCAACGACCAAATCACATCAAAGGCGCCCGCATCTGCCAACACGCTCTGCAGGGCGATGAGGTTGGAATGGACATCGGACACAACCAGGACGCGCATGGCTATCACTCCTGAAGGGGCGCCTGCCGCGCGATGTCGGCGAGCGCCGCAGATGGCATCATCCGGCGCAGAGTGTACCACAAGCGGGCGAAGACGTTCAAGTTCGCTGGAGCGTCGAGCCCCATCGGTGTATGCCATGTGCTCCGAGCGCGGACCAGCTTGCCGAGCTCCTGTCGTGGCCCGGCCTGGCAGCCTGATCGCACCGACAGACGGTTTCCCAACGCAGGGCCAACGCTCTCCAGCCAAATCCAACGTCAACCCAACCCTCGGGCCGATGCTTTTGTGCCATACTATAGACGGGACGCGGCATCTGCATGCCGCCAGGATCCCATGTCGAGGTATGTTCCAGACGATGGTGGCACAGACAACCACGGGAGGCAACAACAATCATGGCAGAGACCTATACGTACACAGCGCGCAGTGCCGAGAAGCCGGAGCGTGTGGTGACCTTTACCTTGCGCGGTTCGCGCATGTCCGTCGGGGTGGGCGCGCCCCTCGAGCAGGTGGAGCAGATGATCGGAATGGCCCGCGGCGAAGGAATAGAGGAGCAAATCGAGCAGGGCGCCGAGAGCGAAGCAGAGACCCACGAGGCGGCTGCACCCGAGTTGTGGCTGCGGCCCTTGGCTTTCTCGCTTATCGAGCGGGGGTCACGCCCGGTGCACGTGGACGACGTGGCAGTCGAAGCGGACGACGATTGGCTTCAGGTCAAGGCCTGGATTCGCGTCGGTGGGCTGCGCCTCGCGCCGGTGACGCTCATCGACGGGCCGGTCGACAACCCTGTCGCCGCGCGCGACTTTGCACAAGAGGTGCATGAGCGCAAGACGGCGACTGGCCCCAATGTGTTCGCCCTGTTCGACTACTGGGCCACGTGGTTCGTAGCCGGCATCGTAGCCCTGGGCCTGTTCCAGAGGTGGCAGCGCAAGGGTGGCAACGGGGCAGGCGATAGCCAACCGTGAAAAGGGGGCTCGCGTCAAAGCAGGTGGAGCACACCTCCCACGGCCAGGGGAACGACGATGCTCTCCGGAATGGGGACGTTTTTCCACCTCATCGGCATCATCCTGGCCGCAACCGCCCGTACGCCTATGAGGCTGGCCCCGTGTTGGCGGCCTGCTCAAAGCCAGCGCAGTCGAGCGTGGGGGGACGCATCAGGCGCGCGACGAAATCGGTGCCGGAGCCAGCCTTGGGCTACCGCTGCCGTGCAGCTGTGTCGGCCGCGTCACAGCGCAGCGGGT
>JAFGLK010000573.1 GCA_016928125.1 Anaerolineae bacterium | reverse complement strand
GTCCCGGTGGCGAAGCACATCCAGTTGATGGGGCCCCAGGTGGAGATAAAGGGCAGCACCGGCGTGACGGCGCCCTCGCGTCGCAGGCGCGCGAAATGGGGCAGGCGGCCCTGGTCCGCGAGATGGTCGGCCAGGGGCAGGATGAGCCCGTCGACGCCCAGGACGATCACTTTTTCCATGGTTCTCACTCCAAAAGGCTTGTAGCATTATACAGAGGCCGCGTCCGTGGGACTAGCGGGTGGGGTGGCCGATGCTGCTCAGCGCGTCCCGCTGGCCTTTCGCGCTGCCGTTTGACATCGGCTCTGCGATCATGCATAGTTGTCGAAATTGCGCCGGTCACAGCGGTGCGCATCGACTCCCTGGTGGGGCTCCGGAGGACACCCTCATGCTGTTTGGCGACGACGACTCGAAAGCGCTTCAGGTTGCGTTTGTGGGCGGCGGCGACTATGCCTATGCAAATATCCTGCCCAGCCTCCAGTATGTCAAGATGGACTTGGTCGCCATGGCCGATCCTGAACGAGAGCGAGGATTGGCCGCGGCGCGCCAGTTTGGCGCCCGCAGATTCTATCCAAGCCATCAGGCTCTGCTCGCCAAGGAGGAGGAGCTAGACGCGGTGCTCGTGGTCGCGGGCACCGACGCCCAGGGCTATCCCCGCCACCCCGAGCTCGCGGCCGCCGCCCTGGAGGCCAAGCGGCACGTGTGGGTCGGCACACCCCCTTGTTCCAGCGCCGACGACATGCGCACACTCACCAATGCCTGCATGAAATCGGAGGGAAAGTACGTGATGGCAGGCATCAAGAAGATGTTCGCTCCAGCGTATGTCAAGGTCGCAGAGATCCTGGGGAGCCCAGCTTTCGGCAAGCCCGCGAGCTTTTGCATGCGCTATCCTCTCGTTCTGCCGCCCCCCGAGGAACGTACGCTAGATGGTCGCCTCACCCCTCGCTTCCTCGAGTTCGTCCAGGTGTATGGGCTTTTGCTGAGGCTCTTTGGCGAGTGTCAGGGCGTGAGCTACCTGCGAAGCACCCTGACTGGCGATGCGGTCATCAATCTGGCGTATCGTGGCGGCCTGGTGGGCACGCTCCACCTGACCGGCGGGCAGGCGCTGACCAGCCCGTTGGAGCGTCTTGAGGTCATCGGGCAGGGCGCCAACCTGGTCGTGGAGAATGGTGTGCGTCTCATCTACTACCGACCTGGAGGCAGGCGCGGGCTCGGAGAGGGCCCCAGCGAGAGCTCGTTCATCGGCCCCGATGAGGGGGCGCCCATCATCTGGGAGCCCGAGTTTTCCCTGGGAAAACTCTACAACAAGGGCTTGTTCTTGCAGGGCTATGTGGGCTGCCTGAGCTACTTTGCTCAGCAGACCCTGGCTGGGGAATCTCCAAAACTGGGCAGCCTGGTCGACATTCTGCATATCATGACGGCACACGACAAGATCCTGCGGGGCAGCGAACGGCAATGGATCGACATATAGCTCCTGAGTGGGAAAGGGGAGGGTTCTTGGCATGAGCACGCCCATTTCCATCGGCATCTGCGTCAGCCCGGAACAGGCGCAGCGCGTGGCGCCCGGCTATGACTATTTGGAGCTGCCGGTCGCCTCTGCCCTGATGCCTCTCGAAGATGCGTCGACCTATGCTCCTCAGCGCGAGAAGCTCGCCGCTCTCCAACCCGCGGTGCGCTCGTTCAACATCTTTGTGGCCTCACAGGTCAAGCTCGTGGGGCCCGGCGTGGACTGGGACCAGGTGGAGCTGTATGTGACGAGGGCCGTGGCACGAGCAGCGGAGTTGGGCGGCAAGATCATCGGGTTCGGCAGCGGGGGGGCGCGCTCCGTTCCGGAGGGCCATTCCCGCGCGCTGGCCTGGGGCCAGTTGGTGCGCTTTGCCAATCTCTGCGCCGATCAGGCGGCTTCCCACGGACTCAGAATCGCCCTAGAGCCCCTCAACAGGCGCGAGAGCAATATCCTTAACACGTATCTTGAGGCGGTGCAGCTCGCCCGCGATGTGGGGCGCGACGAGATCGGCGTCGTAGCGGACATCTATCACTTCATGATGGACGCCGAGCCGCTGGACCACATCGAGCAGGCGCCCGACGACCTGATCCACGTCCACCTCGCCGATACGGGCCGACGCTATCCCGGAAGCGGTACCTATCCTCTGGAACGGCTGTTCGAGATCTTGCGCGAGATCGGGTATCACGGGGGGGCCTCGATCGAGTGCCGCTGGGGCGACGATTTCGAGGGCGAATCGGCGCGGGCACTGGCCTTCCTGCGAGAGCTGGCCGGCTGACCTCTCGGCTGATGAAACGAGAGGGCCCTAGCCACACTGGCCCTCTCGTCTGTCCCGACGTAGGGGTTCCTATCCGGCGAGCCCGCTCGCGCCGGTGTGCGCCACCTCGTACCTGCCCTGGATGCCCTTCACCGGCTCGCCTTTGAGGGCGTACAACGACCCGAACATCCCCGCCAGGCGCTGGGCCTGCCCGGGATGCTCGTCGATCAAGTTGGCCGTCTCATGCGGGTCGTCGATCAGATGGTACAGCTCATCGGGCTCCCCTTCAGGCCGCCGGATGTAGCTCCAGACCTTGTCGCGGATGCAGCGATCCGGTGCCTGGTGATAGCCACTCAAGACCACCTCGCGCACCGCCTCGGCCTCTCCCCGGATGATCGGCATGAGGCTCTTGCCCGGAAGCGCCTCCAGGTTGTTGCCCAGGCCGAGCGCGTCAAGCACCGTGGGCAGCACGTCGTGGAAAGAGGCCAGCGCATCCAGCCGCTGTCCGCCATACTGGCCGCCCGGGAAGCGCACCAGGAAGGGCACCTTGAGCAGCTCGTTGTAGAGGCGATCGCCGCCCTTGAGGAACTTGCCGTGGTCGGCCAGGGGATGCCCGTGGTCGGCGATCAAGACGATGACCGAGCTGTCGTAGAGGCCCAGCGCCTTGAGCCTGGCCAGCAACTGCCCCAGATAGTGATCCACATAGGCGCACTCGCCCGCATACAGGCCGCGGATGTAGGCAATCTCCTCGGGGCTGAAATGCGCCGAGGCGGGCCCGCCCGGAGGCAGCACGAGCCTGGGGCCACGGTAGGCCGGATCGGTGTAGCGGTCGAACTCGGCCGGTGGGGTCCACGGCTCGTGAGGATCGAACGAGTCGAACCATAGGAAGATAGGCTGCGCGTCCCTATTCGCCTCGAGCCAGTCGCCGGCCTTGGCCGCCAGCCGGGCGCAATAGTGATCCTCGGCCGACTCGAACTCTTCCACGTTCTTGAGCGCGGTCTCGACCACATGGCGCCATTGCGGCGTGAAGCTCTCCTTCACATAGTCGTTCAGGTTGAGCTTGCGCAGCGGCCCGGAGCGATAGGAATCGTACTCCTGGCCGCGCACCCACTCCCACACCCGAAAGCCGCGGTGCATGTTCATGCCCGGCTTGAAGTAGTGGTAGCAGTCGGTGAAACAGCCGGTGAGGTATCCCTCGCCGCTCAGGATCTCGGGCAGTGAGCGGTCCTCCGGCGTGAGGGGTTGCCAGGGACGGTGCACCAGGGTCCGCTCTCCCGTCAGCCAGCAGGTGCGCACCGGAATCGTGGGGAGTCCCTCCGGGTAGCAGTTCTCAAAGGCCACACTCTCGCGCGCGAGCGCATCCAGGTGGGGCGTCTGGCAGGGCGAGTCTGGGCTGTAGAAAGCCACGTGGTCCTGGCGAAACGAATCCACGATGAGAAAGATCAGATTGGGGCGTGCTTCCGCCATCTAGCATTCCTCCACGATAGAGTCGGGCAAGCGTATCAAAGCGTGGGCCACTATTTCAGGGCTATGCCCAGGGATCCACCTCCTCATCCTCGGCCTTGGGCTCCTGCGGCTTGGGCTTGGGGCTGAGCAGCTTGTCGAGGAAAGAACGCACCTTGGCATCGACCACCTGGCCTATGTTCTGCCAGTCCGCATCCTCGGACGTGCCTACAAAACGGGCCACGCCGCTGCGCACGTTGCGCTCCACCCGCGTGCCGATCTGCTCCCAGTCGGCGTCCTCGGAAACGCCGACCGCCTTGGCCGCGCCCCGCCGCGCCGCGTCATCGGTCTCGTTGCCAATTGCCTCCCAGCTCGCGTCCCCTTCGAGCCCCACCGCTCGGGCGGCCTCGCGACGCACCTGGTTCTCCAGGCGCCGGAAGAGATTCTTCCACTCCTCGGCGCTTCCGCCTACCCCCTGCTCGACCTGTCCCTTGGGCTCCTGCTCGGGTTGTTGCTCGGTCATCGTACACCTCCTCATAGAAGACTAGCCTGTCTCATTCTAGCGCAGTCGGCGTTCGGGCTCAAATCGAGTTGACAATGGCATTTGGGGCTGTATAATGAGAACAGCCTTTTTGCCCAGGGCACCACCAGCGCGCAGCTCTCGGCTGGGCCGCCCAAGGACAACCTCTTGATGGCCTCGAGCATCATTGTGGCGCTG
>JAFGLK010000572.1 GCA_016928125.1 Anaerolineae bacterium | reverse complement strand
GGGTCGTCGCCCATCAGCATGCGGCGCAGTTCCTTGGTGAGCGATTCCTCCTCCGCGCCACCAACCCCGCCCCTTTCGGCCTGCCGACGCGACTGCACCAACTGACGGTAGACGCTATCCCACGGGGCGGTGGACTCGGACACCTGGGCAACGTCAGCCCCAGCCTGGGCATGACCGATCTCAGCGCCCAGAATCGGCTCCCAGCGCTCCCCCTCCACCTGGTGGGGCATAAACATGCGCGGCGAGTATCGACCCAGGGCCTTGATGGGATGAATGTAGGTACGCTCGCCTACATGGTAGACGTCTATCATCACCTGCGTGGTGGCGGCGATCTTGGCGACGGCATCATAGGCATGACTGCCGCGCATGAGAGCAAAGTAGGCAATGGTCTCCAGCTCGTAGAGATACGGGCACGTCACCTGAAAGAAGTTGGCCAGCAGCTCGTCGGTCGCCCAGGGCTGCACCAGCGTGGAGAGATTGTCGAACACGTAGGCCACATAGCGGCCCTGCTGCTCGATCAGGCGGTGTACCTGAGCGCTAAAGATGTCGAACCCCGAGCCCGGGTCCACCTCCATCACCCGCAGGCCATCTGGCCCGGTGAGCAGCGGCGCGTGAGGCGCGAAACGCAGATAGACACACGGCATGCCATCGGCCAGCGCACGCGTAGCGAACACCCGGGCAAAGCGCGCATAGTGGGCCAGTGCGTCGACCTGCCAGACGACATTGTCGCCCAGGCGCAGGCCCTGAATGATGGCGTCGAGCTGGGCATCGCCGCTACTTTGTGGGCGTCGGTCCATCAAGATGACCTCCAACATCCCGATTATAGGCCGTGCGCCCACGGGGACAAGATAGGCTGCTTTTCAACCCTGGTGTGCCTCTTGCAGCTTGCGTCTCCCTGTGCTAGACTCTCACGCAGCCGATGTCAGGGCGAATCCCGAGCAGGGGATGCGAGCATGAGCCCCCAATCAATCACAACAAGCTATCTGGCGCACACCTTGCCAGGCCTCGAGTCTATCGCCTGGGACGAGATCCGACACCGGGTGCCTGATGCGGAGCTCCAGGGCTTCAAGAGCGTGCGGCGCCGCAACGGTATGGTGCTCTTTGGCACCTCGGCCGATGTGGAGGAGCTCCTGGCGCTGCGTACCCTGGAGGACCTGTTCTTGTGCGCCCTGCGCCAGAAAGTGGAGTGGGGCTACGCCGGGCTGAGCCAGATCTACGCGTCCGTCCTGCGTAGCCCGTGGCCGCCGCGCGTGCAGGGCGCCTCAGAGGCTCTCGCGCACCTCGGGCGGCTCAGGCAGGCCCGCTTTCGGGTGATCGTGCGCATCAGCGGCAGCAAGCAGCCCTATCGACGCCTCGACCTGGCACGAAGCGTCGAGAAAGCGATCCAGAAGCATACGGCTGGCAAGTGGCGCGCCGTCGGGTCGCGCGCGACGCCGTCGCGCGCGACGCCATCCCCCGTACCGGTGGAGCTCTGGGCCAACCTGCTCGGGCAGGAGTTCGTGCTGGGCATCCGTCTCTCGGATGACAGCCTGCGCCAGCGGGACTACAAGCAGGTACATCTCCCCGCATCCCTGCGGCCATCGGTGGCGGCGGCGATGGTGTGGCTCTCCCAGCCCAGACCCGACGACGTCTTCATGGACCCCATGTGCGGCGCGGGAACGCTCCTCATCGAACGGGCGCTGGGGGCGCGCTACAAGCTGCTGATCGGAGGCGAACTGGATGCCGAGGCGTTGGCCGCCGCCAGGGCCAACATCGGGCCGCGTCACAAACCCTTGCAGCTCCTGCACTGGGACGCCACACACCTCCCCCTTGCCCCGGCAAGCGTGGACAAGATCGCCACCAACCTGCCCTTCGGGAAGCAGATCGGCAATGCCAGCCTTACCCCTGGCCTCTACCGCGGCTTTTTCGAGGCCAGCGCGACCGTTCTCAGGCCTGGCGGCACCTGCGTCGTGCTCAGCAACCAGGAGCAGTTGCTGCGCTCGCTCCTAGACCAGATGCGCACGCTCGAATTGCGGCGCAGATATCCCATCGAGGTATTGGGGCAGGCGGCCGGCATTTTCGTCATCGGGCGCTGAGATCCGCCGGCGCAGAGGCGCTAGCCAAAGGCTCTGAGAGGGCGGCCTCTCAGAGCCCTTTTCCAGACCACCTCAGCACGCCAGGGCAGCCCATCGCTCGCGCCTAGTCCCCCTCGCTTACAAAGGCGCTGAGCGAGCGGAACATCAGATAGATCACGGTGGCGCCGGGATCCTGATGGCCCAGTGTGCGATCCGAGAACCAACTGGCGCGCCCCACCTTGGACTTGAGATCGACGGTGGCCAGCATGCCGTTCTCTGCGGCCAAGGTCGCGTTGGCCAGCCCCTCGCTCAGCGAGAGTCCATGCTCAGCGGCGCTCGACAGAGCCTGGGCGGCTGGCACCAGCGCGTCCAGCATCGTCTTGTCGCCGACATCCGCCTTGCCTCGCTCCTTCACGCCCTCGGTTGCGGCCTCGAACATCTCGGCCACGGAGGGTAGATCCAGAAACTCCTTGTCGCGCACAGCTCTGGCAGCGCGCATCATCATCGTCGCAAAGAGCGCCCCAAATGTCGACGCCGCTTTGCGGTTGAACGCCATCCCACTGCGCATGAGAACGGTGCTGATGTCGCTGGAGCCGAGGCCAGGTAACCCCTCGCGTACCGCCTGAAACCCCAGCGTTACGGTGATCCCCAGGTCGCCGTCCCCAATCGCCGCGTCCAGCTCGCGCAGGCGCTCCGCCTCAGCGGTGAGGTCATCCGCCATCTTGGCCAGAGCGGCGATGATATCCCGTCTGGTGAGCGAATCCTTCATCACGCCCTCCTGCTCCACTCCCTTACGTGCACTACACCTGCACAAAAAACGGGGATTGAGCAGGAGCGTCCAGCAAGCGCGCCAACTCATCGTCGAGCTTGATCAAGCTGATGGAAGCACCAGCCATCTCAAGGGAAGTTGCATACTCGCCCACATAAGAGCTGTGCACCTGAATGCCTTCGGCGTCCAGGAGTTGGCGCGCTCGCCGGTACAGCAGATAGAGCTCCTCAGGCGGCGTCGCCCCCAGGCCGTTGACAAGCACCGACACCCTATCGCCCCGCTGAAACGGCAGATCAGCCACCGCCGCTCGGGTCAGCCGCTCGGCGATCTGATCGGCCGACTCGAGCGGCCCTCGATGGACCCCAGCCTCGCCATGGATGCCCATCCCGATCTCCATCTCGTCCTCGCCGAGGGTGAACGTGGGCACGCCAGCGGCCGGCAGTGTGCAGGGCGAAAGGGCCACGCCCATGCTGCACGTGTTGGCCACGGCTTTGCGGGTCGTCGCCACAACCCGATCCAGATCGGCGCCCTCCTCGGCGCACGCTCCAGCGATCTTGTAGGCGTAAAAGATGCCCGCGATCCCGCGCCGACGGGTCCAGTCGGCGCGCGGCGCCGAGGCTACATCGTCAGAGGCCCGCACCGTCTCGACCCGAATGTCGTCCATGGCCGCCATCTCCGCCGCCATGTCAAAGTTCATCACGTCGCCCGAATAGTTCCCATAGAGATAGAGCGCGCCGGCGCCGCCGTGGGTCGCCAGCGTGGCCTCGTACATCGTCTCGGCGCTGGGCGATGAAAAGACGTTCCCCACCGCCACACCGTCGGCTAGCCCCTTGCCCACATAGCCCAGGAAAACCGGCAGGTGGCCTGATCCACCGCCCGTCAGGATGGCCACCTTGTCCGCAACGGGTGCCCCGGCGCGGACGATGGCCCGAGGGTCGGCCGTGACCCTCAGCTGCTCGGGATGGGCCGCCAGGATCCCTTCGAGCATCTCGTCCACAAAGGCCAGGGGATCATTGATGATCTTTTTCATGCGCTTGGCTCCTTCGCTTTGATTTGGCAGGCCTCAGACTGACGGGTGCACAATAGCACGAAGCACGCTGGCCTGTCAATCGCCGAGCGGGCCGGGCAGGAAGACCCCGGAGGGTGCCTTTCGCGCCGCGTTTCTCGACACCCTCGTCCGTTCGTGTGTATCGGACTTGACAAGCGCCGAGGTATCCTGCTATACTTTACCCAATCGAGACAGCCGCTTCCTCAGCATCGCAGCAAGGGGTGGTGATCACATGAGATTGCACGCCGAGATCCGTTTCTGAACGGTCTCGGCGCGTGTGTTTTCCGAATGCGAGGCGAGCGGGAAGATGCGCCCAAGCATCACCCCGCTGGTCGGGATGAGTCCGCTCCTTCGTCTTGGTTACGAGAGCATAGCTGCTGAGATGGCTGTCCGAAAGGAGGTGAGGCGTAAGAAAAGCTTAAAATATGGCTCGATATGGTTCAACCAGAAGTGATGAGAAAGAAAGAGGAAAGACGCATGGCACTCGAAATCACTCGCAGACGTTTCCTGAGCGCGATGGCGGGCGTCGCTGGCG
>JAFGLK010000095.1 GCA_016928125.1 Anaerolineae bacterium | reverse complement strand
GATCAACAGGAGGCCCTGGCTTTGGCCAACTCTGCCCTGGAGCTACCCGGGCCCCTGCCGGAATGGCTTTCACCTCTGGTCAGCGTCGTGCCGGGCCAGCTCCTGGCGCACCATCTTGCCGTGGCCAAGGGGCTAGACCCCGATCAGCCACGGGGTCTGCAGAAGATCACCGAGACCAGATAAGGGCAACCGACGGGCAGCCGACGGGCAGCCGTTGCGCCTTGAGTCATGTCAAGGTCTGTGTTACAATGCGCGCCAATAGGCCTCGTGACGCGCCGAATTCAGCACGTCGTCCCCGCGCGATGGCTGGGCAGGCCCGGCCCGTAGCGCCCGATGTCGCAAGAAGGAGAGCTTGATGGAAAAGAGGTTTCGCGCCCTGCGCATCGTCGCCGCCGTTTGGAAGATTCTGGCCTGGATCGTGCTCGTGCTGGGCGGCCTGCTCGCCTTGGGTGTCGTCATCATCGGGGCTATCCAGGGCCGTGTAGGCTATCCGAGCGACGTCCTCGCTCCAGTGCCCGTTTTGGGCGCAGTCACGGGCCCTATTATGGGGATCGTGATGGGCGTCGGTCTACTCTTGGCGGCCTTGGTCCAGTTCGTGCTGACGTACGCCGTAGGAGAGGTGATCGAGCTGGGCCTCTCCATAGAGCAGAATACGCGCGAGACAGCGTACTATCTCAAGGGCGAGAACACGATCCCAGCCCCTCCGCTCCCGGTCTCCTGGGAGACGCCTGTCGAGAGCCTCGAACAGGACAGCTAGACGCGCCCCGTCAACCAAGCCCGGGGCACGCCTTGCCGGGCCGCCAGGCGAGGTCATGTGACAAGCTATCGGGGCCGGCGTGGCTTGCACAGCAATTCAAGCACGCGCAGGTCGAAAAAATCCTGCGCGTTGGCTGAGAGCAGCACGGCCGCTGTATCGGCGCCCTTGCTTGTGCCAGCCATGGCCACCACCTCCTCACCGCTGGGGATGAGGCCCGCATCTGCGGCCATGACCGTGCACTCACAGGCCGCCTTCAGGCCCTGCCCAAAGTCGCGCAGGGTGAAGGCAATGATCTCCTCCAGCTGATAGGTGCCCAATTTGCGCCGGACGGCGCGCCCGATACCCCCGAAAGCATGGATGCTCGTGAGGAGATGCGCCCCAGCGGCCTCGATTCGGGCGACATGGCGGCTGTCCAGCTGCTGCTGATTGGGCGCGCTCAAGCCCGTCGCGTGAGAGACCACCACGACATTCAGGCCTGCAAACAGGTCTGCCACCAAAGCGCCCGTGGCACCGCTTGTGCTGGCGACGACGATGTGTTGAATGCCCAACTGCTCGGCGCGTTGTCTCGCCAACTCCAGCGTCCGAGCCGTATTCTGCGGTCCTGGCTCGTCAAAGTAGACGCAAGGGACGATCTGCTCAGACACCCATACCTCTTTCAGCTTCGGGCTGGCAAAGCCATATCCCATTCGGCTTCTGCATCGAACTCACCTTCGGCGTCCCCATATGGCCCGGTGCCCAACGCGCGATGATAGCGCTCCACCGCGGCAAAGATCGAACGCTTGACATGACGGGCGTCGCCACTCAGGTTCCGCAGGAGCTCCTTGATTCGCGCACGCCTCGATTCGAGGCCATCTGGGCAGGGCTCGCCATCCAGAGGATAGCCGCTGGCCTGTGCGAAGGGCACGATGTCACGCTCTTCCACCAACGCCAGCGGACGAATGAGAACCAGGCGTCCCTCAAAGAACCGCACCTTGGGCTCCATACGATCCAGTCGGCCCGCGTAAAAGAGATTCATCAAGGTCGTTTCTGCGATATCGTCCGCATGATGACCAAAAGCCACCTTGTTGCAGCCCAATTCGTCGGCCAGCTCGAAGAGAGCCCGGCGTCGATTGCGCGCGCAGCGCCAGCAGGCAGGACCCTCCATTTGGGCCAGTTCGTCAGCCACCTGGATCCGACGCACGACGAGCGGGATCTCGCGCGCGCCACACCAATCGGCCAGCCACTCGACAGGCACATGGCGCCCGCAGCGATAGTCGCTCTGGACGTGGCAAGCATACAGAGCATAGTGCTCTCGAGCCCAGCGTCGCCGCCGGTGGAGTAGATCCAGCAGCGTCATGCTATCCTTGCCGCCAGAAACGGCCACCAGCACGCTATCGCCATCATTGAGCATACGGTACCGACGGATAGCCTTGTTCACCGATCTGAGAAGATAGTGAGCCAGTCTGTCAGCCCGATCTTTTTGGCCTGGCGTTACGGTTCCCATAGGCGCACATCATAGCATGAAGGGCACGCCATCGCAATCGTGACAACACCTGCATAGCTGCGGGCAGGCCCAAGTTACAAAGGCTTGACACAGGCGCGCCATCTGCTATAATTGTAGTAAGTTGATATACTACATCTGATAACCAAAATACCCTAGGTGCAGCTATGAAGATCTCGACCAAAGGCGAATACGGCATTCGGGCCTTGTTGGAACTCACTCACCGTCTGGGTGAAGGCTATATTCAGAGCACTGACATTGCCAACGCGCGCCAGATCCCCGAGAACTATCTCTACCAGTTGCTGATCACGTTGCGCAAGGCCGGCCTGATCCGGAGTCGACGTGGGCCTCAGGGAGGTCACATGCTGGCCCGGCCGCCGGAGCGGATCACGCTGGAGGAGGCCATCATCGCCTTGGAGGGCCCCATCGAGCCGGTGGCCTGCGTGCAGGATGACATCGTCAGCGATTGTCCGTTTGACGATCATTGTCCCGTGCGTGACGTTTGGCGTCGCATCACAGACGCGACACGCCAGATCCTCGCTGAGACCACATTCGACGAGCTCGCCCAAAAGGAGCGCACAAAGCAGGCCCAAGCGACCGGCAGCAGCTAGAGCTCCCCCGCGACCTCGTCTTCCAGGCGCTCGAAGAATCCGAGCATGTAGCGATGGCGCTCCTCAGCCAGAGTCTGGCCTGCGCTTGTGAACATCAGCTCCTTGAGCTTGATCAGCTTGAACCGGAATTCGTGCACAGGCGTGTGCATACCTGAGACAAGATCGCCCTCTCCCTCGGTGGGAGGGCGGTTTGCGTATTCCGGCGACACAGATGCCCAGAGATGTTGACCAGTGGCGCCCGCGATAGCGTACGCCCGGGCAACCCCGATGGCTCCGATGGCGTCCAGCTTGTCCGCATCGTAGAGGACGCGCGCCTCCAACGATGATGGGCCTCGCGAGCCGCGAAAGCGATGCTCGGCGATGGCCTGGGCCACGCGCTCGACCCTCTCGCGCGGGTGGCCCTTCAGGATCTCTCGCGCTCTCCTGGCGCCAACGGCCGCGTGGCAGGCGCCCGTGCGCATCTGCTCTGCCCGACCGACGTCGTGCAACAGCACGGCCGCCTGCAGAATCCCCATATCGGCGCCTTCCTCGCGACCGATCCGTCTGGCGAGTCGCCATACGCGCAGCACATGGTCAAAGCCATGGGCCGAATCGTGCTCCTCGTAGTAGCGTCGGGCTGTCTCTGGGTCAATCATCGCTCAGCCTGCCTCCAGCCAGCCGCTATGACGCAACCATCGCGCCGCGAGAAGCAAGAGCCCTGCCTCGGCCAGGATGGTCACGGCGACCTTCCAAACGGCGTCCACCCAGAAGGGCAGGGGATAGAGCTGGATGAGGGTGTCATCCGCATAGAAGACCCAGCTCCCAGCCGGGAAAAAGATCTGGTGGAAACGGGTGAAAAACAAATTAAAATCGACTAACGCAAAAACCAAGATAAACACGATGAGACCGCCGGTGAGCCAGACGCCCTGCCGGAAGGCAGCGGGGATCAGCGCCCGCCGGGGAGAGAGCCACAGAGCCGCCAGGGCCAGCACGCCCAGCGCCAAGGAGACCTGCTGGGCGACGAAAAAGCCATCGGTGACCCGCTTGACGTCCACGAGATGCTGCACCTCCTCAGGGAGCAGAGCGATCTGCCCGTCGTCGGTGCGGGTAGAGGCCATCTCCTCAACACCGATGCGCCCGCGCAAATAGCGCAGAATCGGGTCCGAGATTCTCAAGCGTTCCTGCGGATCAAAGCGCTCCGAGGGCGGGATGTGCCGCAGCCGGTATTCGTGCCGCACAAAGGCGGGCGAGATATAGATATACAGGGGCGTCGCCACCAGCAGAATCGGGATGGCCAGGATCAGCGCGATCTGAGCCACGTTCGTCAACCAGGCGGGGGTCTGCATTGTCGTTCGCCTCTCAGTGGGATGGATCGGAAGAAGAGCGCAGCTCGGCCGCACAGCCAGGCGCTAGCCTCCAGAGCCGCTCGGCATAGCCGTCCCGTGAATCGACACGCGCATAGGCACGCAGTGCGCAACGCATGGCGGCCAGGTCAGCGCGCCCCTGAGCGTCCTTCCAGAAAGTATTGATCTGCGAGGCGTAGCAGGCTACCGCGTCTATCTTGGCCTGCAGATTCTCCTCACGGAGCCCTCGCCGCTCCCGACTCCAGCACTCGCCGGGCAGGATTTGAAGAGCGGCGCGCAGGACCTCAGGACTATCGGCATAGGGATAGTCCTCGTAAAAGAGCACCCGTTGTCCTTCAAGGAGCAGCGCGAATCCCACTCTCTGCACCAGCAAGTGATCTACATGATGCCCAGCGCCCAGTGGGGCGTAGATCGTCGCGCCGCTCAGGTCGCCCACTGCATCGAGGAACGCGGCGGTCAGATCTCGATCCCAACCGCTCTCAGCGCGATGAATCGCACCAAAGATGGATGGCTCGTCGGGATAGTAAGCCTCTCCTGTCGACGGGTCGTGCCGATAGACGCAGTCGGCATAGGGCAGATGGAGCCCATCCACCGCCAGCACGCGCAGCGCGGCCAGATCCTCCGCACGGCGGAGCGCAACCGGATCGGGCCCGCTGCCCCAGCGCGCCTTGAGCTCGCGGGCAAAGGCGGTCGCCTCGTCGTCCTGAGGCGAGGCGGCGAAAAAGGTCGCCACCAGTGCGCGCTCGCCCGCGCGCGTTTGGGCATGAAGAGCGCCGCCGCAAGAGAGCACGACGTCGTCCAGGTGGGGTGAGAGATAGATGTGTTGATGCCGCCGAGCTTGCATGGGACCAGTATAGCCGACTCAACCTGCCCTGCAAGAGCCAGTCGAGCGGCGGAACCTTTGCTGCGCCGCCATCGTCCACGAGATAGAGTGACCGGCCGATCGTTGGGAGAACGAACATGAGCAAGCGGTTCTTTCTTACTTCTCTAGTGGGTGCCCTGATCTTCTTGGGTCTAGCGCTTTCCGCCTCAGCGGACGGCATCATCGTGCCAATTCCGCCACCAGGGCGACCCATGCCCTCACTGCACGAACTGACCATCAAGTACCATCATGTCTCCGTCGAGATTGAGAACCAGGTGGCCACCACGCGGGTGGATCAGGTCTTTGTGAACGAGCTCGGCTATGAGATCGAGGGCGAGTACATCTTTCCACTGCCCGAAGGCGCCAGCATCTCGGCCTTTGCCATGTGGGTCGACGGGCAGCGCCTGGAGGCCGAAGTGCTTGAGCGAGAGCGCGCGCAAGAGATTTACGAGCGCATCGTGCGGGAACGGCGCGACCCGGCTCTGCTCGAGTATGTGGGGCGCAACGCCTTCCGGGCGCGCATCTACCCCATCCCGGCCCACGGGGAGAAGCGCGTGGAGCTGGAGTACAGCGAGGTGCTGCCCCAAGAGGCCGGCTTGGTCAAGTATCTCTACCCCCTCAACACCGAGCGATTCTCCGCACGGCCTCTGGAGCAGGTGAGCGTATCGGTGAAGGTGGCTTCGCGCCAGCCGCTGAAGGCGATCTACTCGCCCAGCCACGACGTGAGCGTGTCGCGCGAGGACGAGCGACATGCACTCGTCGGCTATGAGGAGAGCCACGTGACGCCGAGTCGCGACTTTGCGCTCTATTACACAGTAGCCGACGACGACCTATCCATCAACGTGATCAGTTTCAAAGAGGCGGGCGAGGATGGCTATCTCCTGCTGTTGGCCGCGCCTCCGGTGGAGGTCGGCGAGCGCGAGGTGGTGGCACGCGACATCTTTCTGGTGCTGGACGTGTCGGGGAGCATGCGCGGCGAGAAGCTGGCTCAGGCCAAGCGCGCGGCTACATACGTGCTCGACAACCTGTCAGTCAAAGACCGCTTTAACATCATCGCCTTTAGCACGGCCACACGCCATTTTGCGCGAGGCCCGCAGCCGGCTAGTGCAGCGACGCGCGCTCAGTCTTTTGTGAAAGAGATGCAGGCTGGCGGCTCGACCAACATCAGTCGAGCGCTGGAGGAGACGTTGGCGCAGACAGAGGCGGGGCGTCCGCAGGTGGTGCTCTTTCTGACGGATGGCCTGCCGACCGAGGGAGAACGTCAGGTCGGCAAAATCCTGGCGCGCGTGGACGATCTGGCGAGCGAGGAGCTGAGTCTGTTCGCCTTTGGCGTGGGCTATGATGTGAATACGCTCCTTTTGGACCGCATGTCGCAGGGGCACCACGGAACCAGCGTCTATGTGCGACCCGGCGAGGATCTCGACCTGGCAGTATCCGGCTTCTATGAGAAGATCAGCACGCCGGTTCTTACACGGCTCTCTTTGGATTGGGGGCAGGCGCAGGTCGAAGAGGTCTATCCCTATCCGCTGCCCGACCTATTCGCAGGCAGCCAACTGGTGCTGGTGGGGCGCTATCGTGAGGGCGGCGTCACCGACCTGACGCTGCAGGCTCGTTCAGAGGCCGGGCCTGAGCGTTTCTCCTTTGAGGACATCCGTTTGCGAGAGCGCGGCGGCGCTGAGTTTATCCCGCGGCTGTGGGCCACGCGGAAAATCGGGTATCTGATGAGCCAGATCGAGCTGCACGGAAGCCAGCGCGAGCTCGTCGATGAGATCATCGATCTGAGCGTGAAGTATGGCATCGTGACACCCTACACCTCCTTCCTGGTGGACGACACCGACGAGGCCCTTTCGGCGGATGGGCGGCGCCGCATGGCGGAGCGAGAGCTGGTGCTGCGGGAAGCCCCCATGGCGTCGCCAGGCGCAGGCAAGGGGGGTGCTCAAGCGCCTATGGCTGCCCCCAGCTACTCGGGCGAGGCGGCTGTTGAAAAGAGCATCGCTCAGAACACCTTGCGCGAGGCAGACGTCGCCGCCGAACCCCAGATCGAGCAGGTGCGTACGGTGGGTCAACGGGCGTTTGTGCTCCGGGATGGCGTCTGGACGGACACCACCTACGATGCGACCGAGATGAGGAGCGAGCGCATCCCCTTTGGGAGCCGGCGTTACTTTGAGCTGGTCGCCCGCTATCCAGAGTGGGGACGCTATCTGGCGCTCGGACCCCGTGTGCTTCTGGTCTGGGAGGGGCGAGCCTACGAGATCACAGAGACAGACAACTCGCTCCCCGATGCGAGGGACCAGCCCGAGCAACAGGGGGCATCGCCGGATGCTTCGGCTCAGCCCGGCGTCTCTTCAGCCAGCGCGAGGAGCGCGATCCCGAGCCCTACCCCATCACCCGGGCTATGGGACAGCATCAGGGCCTGGTGGCATGACCTGGTCGACTGAGGTTGGCCATGCGAAGCCGAATAGAGGACGCCGGCCGGCGTCCTCTTTGATTT
>JAFGLK010000571.1 GCA_016928125.1 Anaerolineae bacterium | reverse complement strand
TGGATCCGGAGACATGGAACCTCATCAAGGACCTGATCGCCGCCGTACTGGTGGCCGTGCTCAGCCTGTTGGGCTATGACCGGCTGATCGCCAAGCCACGGGTTGACGCCGCGCGCCGCGACATGGCCCGCGAGGCCAGGGCTCGTCGCACCACCCTACGCTAGGGTGCCAGGAAGAGGAGGCCTATGACCATCAAGATGAAAGCGCTGCTGAGGCCCGAGCTCCAGCTTCTGGCGGACAGGGGCTACTATGACCCCGAGAGCGAGATGCTCAACCCGTCGCTGCTGGCCTACCTCAGCCAGCTGATCGAGCTGCTTGAGCCGCTGGGCGTCGACCTGTGGCACCATCCGAGCTCACTGGAGAAGGTGGGTCAGTTCTGGGCCCAGGATCATCCCGGTGAGCCGCTCAAGGTGCCCTTCACCTGGGCGATCGGCTAGCGCTGGCTCGCCCTCACACACCGGAAAGGATGCAAGCCATGGAAGTGAGAACCGAGAAGATCACCGTCGAGGCCGCCGGAAGCGTCACCCTGGGGTCGGCTGCCGAGCTGGACGCCAGTCTGGCCAGCGCGGGCTTTTACCCGCCTCAGATCGCCACCGCCAGCCTGCCCACCGCCTCGGGCGTCGAGGGGATGCTGGTCTACGATACCACCGCGAACAAGCTCAAGTTCTCGAACGGCACGGCCTGGGAGACCATCACCAGCGCGACGTAACGCGTGACAGGGTGACGGGCACTTGCGCCAGTCTGCTGGCGAGTGCCCGTCACCTGGAAGGAACCTGAGAAAAGCGGCCGTGCCCGGCACCTGAGGGAGAACGCCATGAGCCGCGAGATGGAGACCGCCGTCACGATCCTGACCCGTCTGCTCTCCAGCGCCTTCAAGGCCGCCCGTCTGCGCTGGAGCCCGTACGATGCTGCAGACGTTCAGATGGTCGTCGAGCTCATCACCCACGCCGCGGCCGTGCGGGCCATCGCCGAGCTCGAGGCGCAGCATCGGGACAAGGAGCGACAGTGAGGTGCCGGGCACTCGCACGAGTCAGGTCCCCGGCACCGCGCCAGCAGACTGGCGCAAGGTGCCGGGGACCTAGGGTGAAGACAGGAGGAGCAGCTCCATGAGCACAGCCAGTGAACTGATCGACGCCGTCGAAGCCGAGCTCAAAGATACGGGCAACGTCCACTGGAGCGTCGCCGAGCTCACCCAGCACCTGCGCCGCGCCCTGCGCGCCTACTCGCGCGTCAGCCCTCAGCGCAAGGCCGCCACCGTCCAGAGCGTCGCCGATGCCAGAGAGTACGACATCTCGAGCGCCTGCAGCGGGTACATGGAGATCGTGGATGTCTGGTACCCCTACGACGCGTCCGACCCCCAGTACCCGCCCGAACGGGTGGCCTGGAGCATGCTGATCGACGACATCCTGTTTCTGGATGTGACCGACGCCCCCAGCGGCGACGCGGCCGACGACATTCGCATCATCTATACCGCCCCTCACGAGATCGAGGGCCTGGACAGCGCCGCCGCCACCACCCTGGACGCCCAGGGCGAACAGGCCGTCATCCTGGGGGCCTCAGGCTATGCCGCCCTGCAGTACGCGCAATCGCTCATGGGCACGGTCACCGTCAGCGGTTGGACGCCGAGACAATTCCAGGATTGGTCAGAGATCAGGTTGCGCCAGTTTGACCAGCTGCTGGGCCAGCTCAGACAGCGGGCCGTGCTGGCTCAAGATGCGCGCGTGCTGCACGCCGAGGCGGTGTAAGATGCAGCGCATGATTCGTGCTCGCGTGCAGAGCTACAACAGCGCCGCCCACACCGCCGATCTCGTCGACAGCGAGCGGCCCGGTGCTCGCTACACCGGCGTGCGCATTCTATCGGACGTGGATCCAGTGCTGCTCGCCAGCGGCCGCGAGGTGCTGGCCCAGCTCTACGACGACGGTTTCATCGTCATCGTCGGTCCCTATGACACCCCTCCCTGGGACATCGGCTGGAACGCCTATACCAGCGCCTTACTCGGCCCCTTCTCGCTGTCGAGCGTCGGGGCCTGGACGCAGCTCTATCAGCTCACCATCCAGACCAAGCGCACCAGCCGCGCGTTGTACTGGTTCACCATCAACTGGCAGGGCAACAACGCCAACAACCCCTTTGCCGCATTTCGCTTGCTGCAAAACGGGGTGCCCTCCTGTTGGCAGCAGGTCACCTGCACCACGCCGGGCGAGTGGCGCACCTGTTGCGTGTTCACGCGGCCACCCGGGTGGCCCGCGTCCACCATGTACCCGACCGTCGAGTACTATATCTACAATGCAGGGGACGTGATCACCTACCAGGGCGCCACGTTCATGGCGACGTACTTTCCAACCGCGTAGGCATCCGAGCCCTGAGCCTGTCGAAGGGCCGGACCCTGAGCTTGTCGAAGGGCGGGCTGTAGGCGCGATGGGTCATCGCGCAAGAGCGGGTCCGCGATCCACGATGGCGCCAGATCAGATCCGCGATCAGCGATCGCGGCTGCAGAGGGGGGATCGCGGCTACAGTTGAGAGGAGGAGATCATGGCCCGCAGCATCACATCCAGCCTGCTCACCGCCGCCCAGAGCTTGCGCGCCGCCCCTGTCGCCACGCTGACCCCCGCTCGCAGCGCACGCGCCTGGACCGAGCTCTACACCGACTCGAGTTCACCCACCTTCAGCGACCACGTGTGGCTCAACAGCAAGCTGCATCGCGCGCGCTCGACAGCGGGCAACATCGAATATCAAGCCATCGCCAGCCCTGGCACTGGATCGGACTGGGCCACCTGGACAACCCTGCTGAGCACGGCCCGCACGGACTCTGACGTCGCTATGGCCTGCTACGGCAACCAGCTCCGCATCTACTACACCAACGCCGCAGACGACGACCTCTATATGCTGCGCTCAGACGACGATGGCGCCACATGGCTCGGCCCCACATTCGTGGGCAACGTCAGCGGACAGAGCTTTCTCGCCGCCGACGGCTACCGCGTCCTCACCCAAACCACCACCATCCACGCCTGGAACGTCTACAGCTGGTCCAGCATCAGCGACCGCGGGGATCTCTACACCGGCATCACCCTGCCCTACGGCATCGCCTTTGCCCAACAGCCCGACGCCGGAACCGAAGGCCGGATCGTGTTCGCCCACAATCAGGTCATCCGCACCCAACGCATCAACAGCGGCCTCGTTTCCGGCTCAGTCCGCACCCTCGCCCCAGGCGGCGATCAGGCCGCCCCCGACGACGCCAGCCCGCGCTACCCCTCCATCGCCGCCCTCGGCTCCAACCGCTGGGCCATTTCGTATGTCGACCGCTACTCTGGGACGCCATCCTGGGCCCGTCCCATTGTGCGCTACAATTACGACCTGGTTACCGAATGCTACCACTTTGGCGCCGAATGCGCCCTCGACACCGACTACAGCCTCTGGCAGCGCATGGCCCTGGCCTGGGATTCCAGCGCCAAGCGCCTCTATGCGGGCAACGACCGGGCCGTGCACCGCACCGACGTCTACGAGACGGACGACACGGACGGACACGCGGACGCCGTCGATCTGCTCGAGTACACGCGCACCAAGCGCGAGCACGAGCCGGGCATCCTCTCGGCGACCTTTGTGGATCCCACGGGCGCGCATCGCCCCCATGCCACAGCCGGTTTCGCGTTCGCCGAGGGCCAGCTCGCGCCGCTCTCCAGCGTCCTCATCGCGCGCGGCTGGATCACCAGCGCAGGCCCCGAGACGATTGCACTCGACCCTCACTACATCACGCGCACCACTCGCAGCGAGTACCAGGGCGCCGGGCTGGTCACGGTCGAGGCGGTGGACGGCTTTGGCCTGCTCGAGATGCACACACCCCGCGAGCCGCTGACCTTCACCAACCGCTCGCTCCGCTGGCTGGCCCTCGAGATCTGCGCCCTGGCCGGCCTGGCGTGGAGCGACGACGCCGACGCCATCTGGAGCCAGACCTGCACCCCCTACACCCTGCGTCCCGGGCGCTCGCTGCGGGCGCATCTCCTGGACCTGCTCCAGACCGCTGGCGCGGTGGCCCGGTGCGCCGAGGACGGCACGATCGCCGCTCACGTCCTCGATACCCATGCCCCCGGAAGCGTGCCCGCCCTCGGAGACCAGGGCGAGATCCTCAGCGCGGGCTTTGCCCTCGCCGCCCATGGCGCCACCAGCATTGCTGCCATCGGCGACGCCGTCGCCGTGCACGCCGAGAGTCCGGCCCTGGCCATGCTGCAGGGCCGCAGCTTTCACGAGACCGCCCCCGATTGGCGCATCCTCAACAGCACGTTGGCGACCCAACTCGCGGACTATGCCATGGCTCGGGCGGCGATCGCAGGCACACGGCACGAGCTCACGCTGATGCTGCGCCCCGAGCTCGAGCCCTGGGACGAGGTCGATGTGTATGCCCACGTTGACAACGTCCCGGCCAGCGACCGACGCAAGACCATCACGGCCATCGAGGAGCAATGGCGCGGCCTGCGGGCGCGCTTTACCTCCCGCCTGACGCTGGCAGGGGCCTGAGCGCCGCTCTCGCGATCTGACCGCCTCACGGCCGGCTGTGCGCCAGGAACCAGTCGTACAGCTCCGGGTTGTCGTACGTCTCCACGTGCACGTCGTGGCCCCGTTCGGGATAGACGGTGAAGCGCACGTTGCCGCCGCAGGCCTTGAGCGCGTCCACCAGCACCTGCGACATCTCGAGCGGGACGATCGGGTCCAAAGCGCCGTGAAAGGCCCACACCGGCAGGTCCTTCAACACGCAGACGCGCTGCGGGTTGACGTAACGCATCCCGCCGCAGACGGGGGCGATGGCCGCAAAGCGCTCGGGGTAGGCGACGGCATAGGACCAGGTGCCCATGCCGCCCATGCTGGGGCCGGTCAGATACAGGCGGCGCCGATCCACGCGGTACGCGCTGCAGATCTCCTCCAGCAGGGCGTCCAGCGCCTCGAGGTTCTCGACCCAGGAGGAATCGGCCGGGCACTGGGGCGAGAGCACCACAAAGGGAAAGTCGGGCTGCGCCTCGACGATCATGGGGATGCTGTGGATCTTGAGCACGTGGGGGTCAGCGCCGCGCTCGCCCCCGCCGTGCAGGAAGAGGATCAAGGGCCAAAGCCGCTCTGGATCCTGATCATAGGCGCTGGGCAGATGGAGCAGATAGCCCAGATGGACGGTCTTGACGATTTCCTTGGTGAACGATAGCGCTTGTTGAGTCATGGGCCTTCCTTTGGTGCAGTGCTCACGTTCGGGGCAGCCTGGCCCCGGCGTGGCGG
>JAFGLK010000570.1 GCA_016928125.1 Anaerolineae bacterium | reverse complement strand
CTTACCCTATGAGAGCCTTTGAGGTGAAAATATGATCGGTTTCGATAGATTCACAGAGCGGGCGCAAGAGGCCGCGACGCGGGCCTATGAGATCATGCTGCGCCATCGTCATACCCAACTCGACACAGAGCACATCCTGCTGGCCTTGCTTGAACAGCCCGACGGTGCAGTGTCAGACATCCTGGGCGAGCTGGATGCGGATGTCGAGCGGATCAGGCAGCGTGTCGAGGATGTGCTCAAGGCCGGCCCAAAGGGCGGCGCTGGCGGCATCCATCCCCAACAGGTCTATATCACGCCACGGGTCAAGCGGCTGATGGATGTCTCCAACGAAGAGGCCTCGCGTATGAACGACGAGTTCATCTCGACCGAGCATCTCTTCCTGGCCATCCTGCGCGAGGGGGACAATGCCGCCTCGCGCATTCTGGCCGATGCGGGGGTGACGTACGACGCGTTTCAGGCGATGTTGGAAACCTATCGCGGGGGCCGCAAAGTGACCAGCGCCACGTCTGATGCGCACTTTCGCACGCTGGAGAAATACAGCCGCGATCTCACCCAACTGGCCCGCGATGGCCGGTTGGACCCGGTCATCGGCCGCGATACCGAGATCATGCGCGTGCTGCAGGTGCTCTCGCGGCGCACCAAGAACAACCCGGTGCTGATCGGAGAGGCCGGCGTGGGCAAGACCGCTATCGTGGAGGGATTGGCGCAAAAGATCGTGCTGGGCGATGTGCCCGAGCCGTTGATGAACAAGCGCGTCATGTCTCTTGACCTGGGCGCCATGGTGGCTGGCGCGCGCTTCCGGGGCGAGTTCGAGGAGCGGCTCAAGTCCGTGCTGGAGGAGATCGAGCAGGCGCAAGGGCAGATCATCGTCTTTATCGACGAGTTGCACACCGTGGTAGGCGCGGGCGCCGCCCAGGGCGCCATCGATGCCTCGAACATGATGAAGCCCGCCCTGGCGCGTGGGGAGCTGCGTTGCGTCGGCGCCACCACCCTGAACGAGTACCGTCAGCATATCGAGCACGACGCGGCCCTGGAGCGTCGCTTTGCCCCCATCTACATCGAGGAGCCCTCGATCGAGGAGTCGATCGAGATGCTGCGGGGGCTGAAGGACCGCTATGAGGCCCACCACCAGGTCGAGATCACCGATCGGGCCCTGGTGGCCGCCGTGCGCCTCTCGGACCGCTATGTCAAAGATCGCCATCTGCCCGACAAGGCCATCGACCTGATCGACGAAGCGGCCTCCAAACTGCGCATCATCATGCACAGCTTGCCGCCTGATCTGAAAGAGCTGCGGCTGGAGTTGATCCGACTCGCTGAGCAGGAGGAGCAGTTGGGCCAGGAGCGCAACTATGAGCGCGCGGCGAACATCCGCAGCGAGCGGCTTCAGAAGGAGATGGAATTCACGGCCCAACGGGCCGCCTGGCAACAGGAAAAGGGCCTCGATGAGGTCGTGGATGAGCAAGACATCGCCGGCATCATTGCCATGTGGACGGGCATTCCGGTCAGTCGCCTTCAGGAGACAGAGACCGATCGACTGCTCAACATGGAAGAGCACCTGCGCCAGCGCGTGATTGGCCAGGATGAGGCCGTGGCCGCGGTGGCCGATGCCATCCGAAGGGCGCGCGCCGGGCTCAAAGATCCTCGGCGTCCGATCGGCAGTTTCATCTTTTTGGGATCGAGCGGCGTCGGCAAGACCGAGCTGGCCAAAGCCGTGGCCGAGTTTCTGTTCAATGACCCGGATGCGCTGTTGCAGATCGACATGAGCGAGTATGGCGAGCGGCACACGGTCTCGCGTCTGGTGGGCGCCCCGCCGGGCTATGTGGGATATGACGAGGGCGGCCAGTTGACCGAGGTGGTCCGACGTCGCCCCTATCAGGTGATCCTGTTCGACGAGATCGAAAAGGCCCATCCGGATGTCTGGAATGCGCTGCTGCAGATTCTGGAGGAGGGGCGGCTGACCGACGGCCATGGCCGTACGGTCGACTTTCGGAACACGGTGGTTATCATGACCTCGAACATCGGCACGCGCTTTGCCGCGCGCGGCGGCGGCGCCCTCGGCTTTCCCGTGGGCGCGCCTACGGGCGAGGATGAGCAGTTCGCCGATGACGTGTCGGAGAGCCTGAAGCGCACCTTCCGGCCCGAGTTTCTCAACCGCATCGACGAGGTGATCATCTTCCGCCGCCTGACTCGCGAGGACATGATCCGGATCGTGAGCATCCAGATGCGCGAGCTGCAGGAGCGTCTGACCGAACAGGGCCTGACGATCGAGCTCGTGCCCAAGGCCGCCGAATGGCTGGCCGCCAAGGGTTATGATCCCGTCTTCGGGGCGCGCCCCTTGCGGCGCATGATCCAGCGCTTTGTCGAGAGCCCCCTCTCGGGCAAGTTGCTGGAGGGTACTTTTATAAGCGGCGACACGGTTGTCGTGGATGTGGATGCCCAAGAGGATACCCTGGTATTCCAGAAGAAGGACCAAGCCCTCCAGGACGAGCAGGAGGCTGAGGCGCCCGCGATGGAGAACGCCATGGTGTAGGATGGGTTGCGGACCCG
>JAFGLK010000569.1 GCA_016928125.1 Anaerolineae bacterium | reverse complement strand
TCTTCACCAAGGCGCCGGCAGCGTGTGACTGGGCACTTCGATCAGCCATAGGGCTTCGGTCGCAAGGGCCTGCTGAAGCATGTCACCCAGCTCCCCCGGATGGTTCAAACGGATGCTCCGCACGCCAAAAGCCTGCCCTAGCGCGAGAAAGTCAGGATTCACCAGATCGGCATCGATCACGCGGCCCTCATAGCGGCGCTCCTGATGGCGGCGAATGGCGCCATAGCAGTCATTGTTGAACACCAAGACTTTGAGATTGAGTCCATATTTGACCGCCGTGGCCAGCTCTTGCAGCGTGTACATGAATCCGCCGTCGCCGCACACGACCACGATGGGGCGTTCGGGGCAGGCGATGGCGGCGCCGATGCCCGCCGGCAGGCCAAAGCCCAGGGTCATAAAGTGATACGGATTGAGTACGCTGCGCGGCCGAGGCGCCGACAGATAGGTTGACGCCCAGTAGGTGGGCAGGGTGGGATCCAGACTCACGATGACGCCCTGCTCCAGAGCTGCCCGCAGATCAGCCATCACCTGCGCCATCTCGGGCGACCGCTCCTCGATCCTCGACTGCATCTCTGCTTTGGCGACGGCGACCTGGCTCGCGCGACTTGGCTTGGTGCCTGGCTCCAAGCCCTCGAGCAGTCGGGCCAACGTCGCCTGGGGATCTCCTACCAGGCCCACCTGCGTGGGATAGCAGTGGTTGATGTTGGCCGGGTCCGGATCGATATGGATGAGGTGCTTGGGCAGAGGGATGCTCCAACTGCGCGTTTCCATGGCGCTCAGGCGAGAGCCGACCACCAGGCAGACGTCCGATGTCTCCACGAGCCTCTGGACCTCCCCAGCCTCGCGCCAGGCGGAGCCCAAGGCCAGGGGGTGGTCGTCTGGCAGCACGCCCTTGCCAAGCGGCGTGCCGAGCACCGGCGCCTGGAGATATTCGGCCAACTGGCGCAACTCGGCGTTCGCGTCGGCCAGCGTCACGCCCCAGCCAGCAAAGATCATGGGGCGCTCGGCCGCGGCCAGGAGCGCCATCGCCTGCTCGATGGCCTGCTCGTCAGCGACTCGCCGCACGCGCTGGGCCTGGGGTGCAAAGGCGACCTCATCCTCAGCGGCGAGGATGTCGATAGGGATCTGGACATGGACGGGGCCAGGCCAGCCTTCCCAGATCTTCTCCAGCGCTTGATGAATGAGCATCGGGATGTCGCCGACGCTTTCTGCGCACGCGTTCCAAAGCGTGATGGCGCGCAGCACGCCCAATTGGTCCTTGAGTTCGTGCAGGTTCCCCTTGCCGCGGTGGCGCGAATCCACCTCGCTGCTGATGATCAACACCGGCGATCCATCCGCGTAGGCCTCGCCCAGCCCTGTGGCGGCGTTGGTCACCCCAGGGCCGGTGATGGCCAGCACCACCCCCGTCTTGCCGGAGGCGCGCGCATAGCCGTCGGCCATAAAGGCCGCGCCCTGCTCGTGGCGGGCCACGATGTGCTGTATCTGGGGCCGATGATAGAGGGCATCGTAGATCTCGAGCGTGTGGACGCCCGGAATGCCAAAGACGACTTCGACGCCTTCGTGCAGAAGCGTTTCTATGACGGCCTCGCCGCCTTTCATCCTCGGCATGCTATTCCTCCCTCCTGAAGCCATCTTGGCGAGACGACACCGCCTGGATCAGAACTCCTTCATGCCTGACCCAAGCAGCCAGACCGAGTCTGTCGTAAGCCTTTACATTGTACAGACAGATGGGTTGGCCGGCAATCGAGAGCATAGGCGCCATACAAGGTGCCCGCTGGTGTGTGCGCCGTTATTTGACATGCCCTACCTTTGCACATAGAGTCTAGTGTCAATCGCAAGCCCTGCCGATAGCGGCGAGTGGGCCCCTGCCGAGTCTGAGCCTCTTGGAGGAGAGCATGGATTTCCAAGCCGTCATCATGCGCCTGAACGAGTTTTGGGCCGATCATGGATGTCTGATCTGGCAGCCCTACAACGTTCAGGTGGGTGCTGGGACCATGAATCCAGCCACGGTCCTGCGCGTCCTGGGCCCGGAGCCGTGGAACGTGGCCTATCTGGAGCCGAGTGTGAGGCCGGCCGATGGGCGCTATGGTGAGAATCCCAACCGCTGGCAGCAATTCTACCAATATCAGGTGATCCTCAAGCCCGATCCTGGCCATCCGTTGGAGCTCTATCTACAGAGCCTTCAGGCGCTCGGGATCGATCCGACCAGGCAGGATGTTCGCTTTGTGGAGGACAATTGGGAATCGCCCGCTTTGGGCGCCTGGGGCTTGGGCTGGGAGGTGTGGCTCAACGGTCAGGAGATCACCCAGTACACCTACTTCCAGCAGGCCGGCGGTCAGGAGCTCGACCCGGTCTCTGTAGAGATCACCTATGGCCTGGAACGGATCGTCATGGTGTTGCAGGGGGTGCGCACCTTCCCCGAGATTCGCTGGACCGACGGCGTCAGCTATGGCGATCTCCATCTGCGCAGCGAGATCGAAGGGTGCACCTACAACTTTGAGGTGGCCGACGTCGAGAACCTACGCACGATGTACGATCTATGCGAGGACGAAGCCAGGAACGCTCTGGCGCGGCAGTTGGTCATGCCGGCGCATGATTATGTGCTCAAATGCTCCCACATTTTCAACGTGCTGGATGCGCGCGGTGCCGTCGGGGTGACCGAGCGAGCAAGCTACTTTGTGCGCATGCGCGATCTGGCGCGCCAGGTGACCGATCTCTACACCAAGCAGCGTGAGGAACTGAGCTATCCTCTGAAGGGCAAATTTGCGGCGCCCAGCATCGCTCTCGAGCCGCTGCCTGAGCCGGCGCAGCCTGCGGGCGACGGTCCTTTCGATTTCCTGCTCGAGGTCGGCTGCGAGGAGTTGCCGGTCGGCGATCTGGACGAGGCGATCGCCCAACTGAACCAGCTCCTCGCCGACAAGCTGGC
>JAFGLK010000094.1 GCA_016928125.1 Anaerolineae bacterium | reverse complement strand
GCCTGGGTGGCCTCGTCGCGGCTCAGCGCTTCCACGGGGCAGGCCTCCAGACAGGGCGCATCCTCACACTGGAAGCATACCTGGCCCGAGATGGGATTCTGCTCGCGGAACTCGTCGAAAAAGATGTTGATGCGTGCCAACGAGGGGCTGGCCTGGCCCTCGTGCACGATGGCACAGGCCAGCTCGCAGGCCCGGCACGCGCGACACTCCCGAGGATTGAACACGATACGGCGTGCGGCCCGTGGCGCAGCCGGTTCGATAAGCGCATCAGCCGATGCGCGGACGGACGTTGGGGTCACCAAAGGTTGCACCTCCTAGGCTGATCAGGCTAACGGGACGGGTCTCGCCAAAGCTGCTGAGAAGACAGGGCCTCATGATACTCTGGGCGCCTGGCTTTTGCCAAAAAAGAGACCGAGCTGCACGACGTCGCCATAGAGACGATTCCTCAGCCAGCTCAAGTGCGCCGACATCTCCTCCCTCAGGGCATGGAAGCAGTCTCATGGGGCTTCAGATGGCGGATGCCCATATCCGCCTGTACACGGCAGATGAATAGATTGTAATCTCAAATCAGCCCATGAGACGTGGAAATGTGCTATAATAGATAGTGTAACGCGAGCCCACTCGTGTCGGAGTGGTGTGCCTTGAGAGCGATTGACTGAGCGTCGGGCCCACGGTCATAGGCAACCCGGCGAAGTGGTCGAGAGCCAGGGAAGATCAAACAAAAGCAGAGGGCCGATGCTCATCGCCTTCCCCAAAACGTCTGAGCATCAGCCCCCAGCAGGCGACAGTCCCTTACGGGCCGCCAACCTAACATATTGTAGTCCATCTGCGCTCGAGTGCCAACCGGTGGGGATTCGTGTCCTGTCGTGAATGCCGGTCACGGGACCTATAGGAACGCAGTTTCAAATGCTGTGACGAGTGACCACCCCCCCGGGTCACAAGATGCGCACATGTGAGCAGATCACACGTCGAGTGTATGGCGTGCGATGCGGCTCATAGTCGAGCGGACCATGGTATGTAGAGCGGGTTGGCCAGCCTTTGGGCGGAGCCAACTCGCTTTTTTGTTCTCGGTGTCCTAGTCCTAGTCCATGTCACAGGTCTGTTGTCCGCCCGAGATCGTTTGTAACGTGCGCTCTCACTTCAAAAGAGCCCCAGCGTGGCCAAAGAATACATGCCTTCTGAAAAAGATCGAGAGATTCCCAGCAACTCATCGCGATAGACGCCGGCCCCACTGGCCGACCGAGGGTTTAGGGATCGTTGGCGTAGCATCTTCCGAAGCGCCACGCAAGAACCGAGAGGGATAGGATGAGCGAGGCGTTCACGCCCATGCCCGGCCAACAAGTCAAATCCGTCGACAGTCCAGCAGGATCTCCTTGCTCTCGATCCGGCTCAGCACTGGCCGACGGCGCACAACGAGCGGATCCCGCTAACGTGTATCCGCTCTCCTATGGTCAGCGTGCTCTGTGGTACCTGCAGAAGGTTGACCCGGACTATGCCGCCTACACGATCGCGCGGGCTGTGCGATTGGTGAGCGACGTGGATGTGAACGTGCTCCGGCGCGCCTTCCAGAGCCTCGTGGACCGCCATCGTGTGTTCCGCACCACCTTCCATGCCTCCCAGGGCGAGCCGCTGCAGAGGATCCACCCCCAGATGCAGGCGGGCTTCTATCATCATGATGCGCGCACCTGGACCGAGTTCGAGCTGGATCAGCATCTGGCGGAAGAGATCTATCGGCCGTTCGACCTCGAGCAAGGGCCTCTCATGCGCGTGCATCTCTTTGCGCGCCCAGATGGGCATCCGATTGTGCTGCTCTCCATCCACCACATCGTCAGCGATCTCTGGTCCTTCGCCTTGCTCTTGGCCGAGCTTGGGAAGCTCTACTCCGAGCACCAGTGTGGGGTACCGGCCAACCTCAAGCCGCCGCGAGCCGAGTACACTGACTTTGTTCAGGGGCAATCGGAGCTCGTCGCCGGCCCGCAAGGAGCAGCAGCCCTGCAGTACTGGAAGGCAAAGCTTGCCGGCGAGTTGTCACCGCTGAATCTGCCCACCGACTGGCCTCGGCCAGCGAGGCAGACGTTCCGAGGCACGTCCCAGTTTCGTTTCCTGAGCTCAGAGCTCACCCAAGGGCTGAAGGACTTGGCCAGAGGGTTGGGCGTGCGCGTCGATCTGGTCCTGCTGGCCGCGTTTCAGGCCCTGCTGATGCGCTACACGGGACAGGACGATCTTCTCGTCGGGATTCCCAAGGCGAATCGAACGCCCTCGCAGGCCCGCACGCAAGGCTACTTTGTCAACCCGGTCGCGATCCGCACCGACTTGAGCGATGACCCCACCTTCGCCGATCTCGTGGCGCGCGTGGCTCAGGCAGAGGACGAGGCCAGAGAGCACGACGCCTATCCCTTTGCGCTGCTGGTCGAGCACCTGCAGCCCGAGCGGGACGCCAGCCGTTCGCCCATCTTCCAGGTCATGTTCGCTTGGCAAAAGACCACCCGCGTGGTGGACGCCGAAGCCCTGGCGGCCTTCTCATTGGGCGGGGCCGGCGGCCAGATGGCACTGGGCGACGATCTGCTGATGGAATCCCTGGCGGTTGAGCGCCAGGTTTCGCCCTTTGAGCTGACTCTGTGGGCCACCGAGGCCGGCGACCGCATCGCCGTTTCGCTAGAGTACAACACCCAGTTGTTTGCGGCGAGTACGGCGCGTCGGATGCTGGAGCACTTGAGTGTCTTGCTCGAAAGCGGCATGACGGCTCCTGGCCAGCGTGTATCAGATCTCTGCATGCTGACCCCACTCGAGCGCCATCGCCTTGTCCATGAGTGGAACGCGACCGGGTGGGATGCCACTTGCCCCAGTAGCATTGTTCAGCAGATCGAAGAACAGGTGGCGCGCACGCCTGAAGCTGTGGCGGCGCTCTGCGATTCGGCGCAGCTGACCTACCGGCAACTGAACCGTCGCGCGAACCAGCTCGCCCGCCATCTTCAGCGGCTCGGCGTGCGTCTGGGGACTCCGGTGGGCGTATGCGTTGAGCGCTCGCTGGACGCAGTGGTGGCCTTGCTGGCGACGCTGAAAAGCGGCGGCGTCTATGTGCCCCTCGATCCAAGCTATCCTCAAGAGCGGCTGAGCTTCATGCGTGAGGATGCGGGGGTGGCTCTCCTCCTCACCGAGCGTGGTCTCGCGGGGATCCTGCCCTCAGATGGCGTTCCTTTGGTATGCATCGATGAAGATCGGGATACGATGGGCCAGGAAAGCGATCAGCGGCCAGAGGTCTCGGTCTCCGCCGAGTGTCGGGCCTGCATTATCTATACCTCAGGCTCCACCGGTCGACCCAAAGGCGTGGTGCTATCTCACGGCGCTCTGGCGCGACACGGCCTCGATATTCGCAGACACTATGGGCTCGATGCGCACGATCGCGTGCTACAGTTCGCCTCGCTCAGCTTTGACCAATCGATCGAGCAGATCCTGCCGACGTTGGCCGCTGGGGCTGGCGTCGTGATGCGAGGCGCTGAAACGTGGTCACCCGCCGAGTTCAACGCGAGGGTCCGCGAGGCGGCCATCACGGTGGCCAACCTCCCTACGGCCTACTGGCACCAGCTCACAGCTGAGTGGCAGCGGGCACCTGACACGGCCCCCGCCGACCAGTTGCAGCTTGTCATCCCTGGGGGTGATCGCGTGCGGCCTGAGATCTTGCGCCTTTGGCAGCAGTCGCCCATGCGAAAGGTGCGCTTGCTCAACGCCTATGGCCCCACCGAGACCACCGTGACCGCGACGACCTATGAGGTTCCGATGGAGCCTATTCGTGAACTCGCCAATGTGCCCATCGGCCGCGCGCTGGCCCATCGCACGCTCTACATCCTGGACCCCAAGGGAGAACCGGCTCCTATCGGCGTGCCTGGCGAGCTCTATATAGGGGGAAGCGGGCTGGCTGAGGGATATCTGAACCAGCCTGAGCTCACAGCTGACAGGTTCGTGCCTGACGCCCTGAGTGTGTCGCCGGGCGCACGACTCTACCGAACCGGCGACCAGGCGTGCTATTTGCCGGACGGCACCATCGAATTCCTGGGACGGATGGATTATCAGGTCAAGATCCGAGGCTTTCGCATCGAACTGGGCGAGATCGAGACGGCTCTCGGAGGACATCCTCAGGTGAAGCAGGCTGTGGTGCAGATTGGCGAGGATGAGGCGGGGAGCAAGTTTTTGGTGGCCTATCTGGTCCCTCGCGACGGTGCCACACCGGACACGGCCGAGATTCGGCAATTCCTGCGCGAAAGGCTGCCCGAGTATATGTTGCCCTCAGCTCTCGTGATGATGGAACAGATGCCCCTCACGCCTAGCGGCAAGATCGATCGGCGGAGGCTGCCTGCGCCGGCTCGGGTCCGGGATGGGTCGGCTGAGTCTTTTGTGGCGCCGCGCACGCCCATCGAACAGGAAGTGGCAGCCGTTTGGACTGAAGTACTGGGGCTTGAGCGCATCGGCATCCACGACGACTTTTTCGATCTGGGCGGGCATTCGCTGCTCGCCACTCAGCTTTGCGCGCGGCTGAGCGATACCTTTGGCCTTGAGGTTCCGCTTCGCAGCCTGTTTGAGGCCCCGACGGTGGCGGGGCTTTGTGAAAGCATCGTTGCGCTACAGATATCTCAGACAGATGACGCCGAGATAGCGGCTCTGCTGGCAGAGCTGGAGCAGCTATCCGACGAGGAAGCACAGAACCTGCTGGGCAGCCCATCCCAAGACTTTCAGCACGGCGCTGATGGAGAGCTGATATGAGTAGCCCCGACAGACGCGTTTCCGCCCTCTCGCCAGAGAAGCTCGCGCTTCTATCCCAGCGCTTGAGGCAGAGGCAATCGGCCCCCCAGTGGTCGACCATCGGCAAGCGCCCCCAGTCGCTGCGCATTCCCTTGTCCTCGGCGCAGCAACGTCTCTGGTTTCTGGATCAATTCGAGCCCGATAGCGCGGTCTACAATATCCCGGCCATCGTGCGCCTTGAAGGTAGGCTCGATGTGGCGGCGCTTGAAGAGAGCCTCAACGCGATCGTCAGACGCCATGAGAGCCTGCGCACCGTTTTTGCCGTGGCGAATGAGGAACCCTACCAGGTGATCTTGCCGGAGCTTCAGATCTCCTTGCCTGTGATCGATCTGCGCGCCCGACCCGAAGATCAGCGGGAGGCCGAGGCATACCGAATGGCCAGAGAGGAAGCACAACGTTCCTTCAACCTGAGCCAAGGCCCCCTCCTACGTTCTCGACTCCTGTGCCTTGAGGACGATCTACATATACTCCTGATCAGCTTCCATCACATCATCGCCGATGGTTGGTCGCTGCATCAATTTGTGCGAGAACTCGGCGCTCTGTATAGCGTTTCCGTGACGAATGCGCCTGTCTCCTTGCCCGCGTTGCCCCTCCAGTATGGGGACTATGCCTACTGGCAACAGCAGCAACTCCGACAAGGGGCTCTCAAGGGCCAGATCGCATACTGGAGGACGCAGTTGGCCGACGCGCCCGCTAGGCTGGATCTTCCCGTCGCGCATCGCCGCCCAGCGGTCATGAGCTATCGTGGCGCGCGCCATTCCGTGATGGTCCCCGGCGAGCTCGCCCAGAAGCTGGAGGCGCTCAGCAAGAGCGAGCATGTGACGCTCTTCGTGACGCTGTTGTCGGCCTTCCACACGCTGCTCTATCGCTACTCAGGTCAGGAGGATCTGTGCATCGGCACGCCCGTCGCGAATCGTCGCCATGCCGAGCTTGAGCCTCTGATCGGTTTCTTTGTCAACACGCTGGTCATGCGAGGCGATCTGAGCGGCAATCCGACGTTCCGCGCGCTCATGCAGCGTGTGCGCCAGACTCAGCAGGACGCCCTGGAGAATCAGGATTTGCCGTTTGAGACACTTGTGGAGGAACTGCAGCCCAAGCGCGAGATGAGCTACTCGCCTCTGTTCCAGGTGATGTTCGACCTGCAAGAGGGCGCGGCTGACAGCCTGTATCTGCCCGGTCTATGCGTGCAAATCCTGGAGCCCGCCATCGAGACCGCCAAGTTCGATCTGTCGCTGTCTATTGAGCGCCAAGCGGATGCGCTGAAGGCCACTTTCGAATACAGCGTAGCCCTCTTTGATCGGGATGTGATCGAGCGCATGGGCCAGCACTGGCTGACGCTTCTGGAAAGCGCTGTCGCCCAGCCGGATGCGCGCATCGCCCGGCTGTACATTGTCTCGGACGCCGAACGCCATCAGGTGCTGGAGGAATGGAACGATACCACGACGCAG
>JAFGLK010000568.1 GCA_016928125.1 Anaerolineae bacterium | reverse complement strand
CGGGTCAGCTCCTCCTCGGGCAGCAGGCTCACCGCCTTCCAACCCAGATCGAGGGTCTCGTCCAGCGAGCGGTTCTCGGCCTCGCCCTGGTTCAGGAAATGGCGCTCGAACGCCTCACCAAAGGCCAGGTAGCGCCGATCCACCGCCGAGAGCTCCTCCTCGCCCACCACGGCCGCCAGCGAGCGGATCTCACCCACCTGGGCATAGGCCGCGTAGAGCTGGTTCGAGAGGGCCGGATGGTCCGAGCGCGTATACCCCTCACCGATGCCATCCTTCATCAGGCGCGACAGCGAGGGCAACACGCTCACCGGCGGATAGATCCCGGCGCCGTGCAGATCGCGGCTGAGCACGATCTGCCCCTCGGTGATATAGCCGGTCAGGTCCGGGATCGGGTGGCTGATGTCGTCGCTGGGCATCACGAGGATGGGCACCTGGGTGATCGAGCCGGGCCGCCCGGTGAGGATGCCGGTGCGCTCGTAGAGCGAGGCCAGGTCGCTGTAGAGATAGCCCGGATAGCCCTTGCGGCTGGGCACCTCGCCCCGCTGACTGCCCAGCTCGCGCAGCGCCTCGCCATAGTTGGTCATGTCGGTCATGATCACCAGAATGTGCATGCCGTGCTCGAAAGCCAGGTGTTCCGCCAGGGTCAGGCCCGCCCGCGGCGCCATGATGCGCTCCATCGGCGCGTCGCTGGCCAGGTTCAGAAACATGGCCGTGTTGCTCAGCGCGCCGCTCTCCTCCAGGCTGCGCCGAAAGAACTCGGCGTCGTCGCGGCGAATGCCCATAGCCACAAACACCACCGCAAAAGGTTCATCCCCCTCGAGCAGATGCGCCTGGCGCACGATCTGGGCCGCCAGCTCGTTGTGTGGCAGGCCGCTCCCCGAAAAGATGGGCAGCTTTTGCCCGCGGATGAGGGTATTCATGCAGTCGATTACCGAGATGCCGGTGACGATCAGGTTGCGCGGATACTGGCGCGCCGTGGGATTGATCGGCAGTCCGTTCACATCGGCCATCCGCTCGGCGATTGGCGCGGGTAGGCCATCCAGCGGCGCCCCAATCCCGGAAAAGACGCGACCGAGCATCTCGCGCGCCACCGGGATATGCAGCGACCGTCCGCCAAAGCGCACGCGCGTCGACTCGATCTCCAGCCCGGTGGTGCCGGTCCACACCTCCACTACCGCGCGCTCCTGGCTCACCTGAAGCACGCGACCGCGCCGCAAGCTGCCATCGCCGCCCACGATCTCGACCGTCTCACCGTAGCCCACGTCCTGCACACCCTCGACGATCACCAGCGGCCCCGAGATGGCGCTCAGGCCCAGGTAGCTGCTCGTGCGCAGAGCCGGTAGGGGACGCCCCGAATCGCTCATCGCGTATAGTCCTTCTCGATCTGCGCCATCTGCTCGTCGATCTCGGCTTCGAGCTGCTTGATCGTCTCCGTGTCATCGTTCGCCACGCTGGGCCCCAGACGCCTCACCCGCGACCAGAGTGTCACCTCGTCCTGCAGGCGCCCCACCGGCGCGCCCTGGTGGATGATCGCCAGGCCGCGGTCGTGGATGTGCGCCAGCAGCGCCAGCATAGCGGCCTGCTTTTTCGGCGTCGAGTAGGCGTCCACCGGATCCATGGCGTTCTGCTGCAGGAACGACTCCTTGATCAGCCGGGCCACGAAAAGCACATAGCGCTGGGCGTCGGGCAGCGTGTCCGGCCCCACCAGCCGCACGATCTCCTGCAATTGCGATTCCTGATGCAGAATGTCCACGATCTTGGCGCGGCTCGCATCCCAACCGGACGAGACCTGCTCGAGCCACCAGGGGCGCACCTCGGGCGTATAGCCGCTGTAGCTGTCTTGCCAGTTGACGGCCGGAAAGTGTCGGGCCGCGGCTAGAGACTTGTCCAGCGCCCAGAACACGCGCACAAAACGCTGGGTGTGCTGGGTGACAGGCTCGGAAAAGTCGCCGCTAGGCGGTGACACGGCGCCGATTACGGTCACCGAGCCCTCCTCGTCGCCGAGCGTGTGCACTCGCCCGGCGCGCTCGTAGAACGAGGCCAGCCGCGAGGGCAGATACGCGGGAAAGCCCTCCTCGGCCGGCATCTCCTCCAGGCGGCCAGAGATCTCGCGCAGAGCCTCCGCCCAACGCGAGGTCGAGTCGGCCATCAGCGCCACGCTCAGCCCCGCGTCGCGATAGTACTCGCCCAGGGTGATGCCGGTATAGATGCTGGCCTCGCGCGCCGCCACCGGCATGTTGGAGGTATTGGCGATCAGGATGGTCCGCTCGATCAGCGGGTGCCCGGTCTTGGGGTCAGAGAGCTTGGGAAACTCGCGCAACACATCGGCCATCTCGTTGCCCCGCTCGCCGCACCCCACATAGATGACCAGGTCCGCATCCGACCACTTGGCCAAGGCCTGCTGCAGCACGGTCTTGCCGGCGCCAAAGCCCCCCGGCACGGCGGCCGTGCCGCCCTTGGCGATGGGAAAGAGGGTGTCGATCACCCGCTGCCCGGTGATCAGAGGCTCCGTCGGAGCCAGACGCTCACCCACGGGACGCGGGGTGCGCACGGGCCAGCGCTGCATCAGCGTCAGGGTCTCCTCGCCGGCCTCTGTGCGCAATCGGGCGATCGGGTCGGTCACGGTGTATTCGCCTGCGGGCGCGATCCAGACCAATTCGCCACGCGCATGTGGCGGCACGGGAATACGCAAGGTCACCAGCGCCGTCTCGGCCACCCGTCCCAGCGACTCGCCGCCTGTAAGCTGGGCGCCCACCTCGGCAGTCGGCTCAAAGGCCCAGCGACGCTCCCGATCGAGCCCCGGCGCCGCCACCCCTCGCGTGATGAACGCCCCTGACTGCTTTTCGAGCACCTCCAGCGGACGCTGGATGCCATCAAAGATCGTGCCCATCAGCCCTGGCCCGAGTTCCACGCCCAGCGGCATGCCCAGCCCGAACACCGGCGCGCCCGGCTTGAGCCCCGCCGTCTCTTCGTACACCTGCAGCGTGGCGATCTGGCCCTGCATTGCGATGACCTCGCCCACCAGATGCTGCTCGCCCACCTCGATCTGCTCGAGCATCTGCAGGCTACCGGTCATCTTGGCCCGCAACACCGGGCCGTTGATCCAGGTGACATGACCTGCCTGTTTCATGGTCTCACCCCGCGTCAGTGGATGCCGAAGCGTCGCCAGTTGGCGCCATCTCTTCGGTCGCCGCCTCAAGACGACGGTAGACCTCATCACGCAGCACCTCGCGCGCCACCTGCAGTCGCTCGTCCCAGGAGTTATCCACGACGCGGCGAGAGTCATCGCGCCACACGATCGCCCCGCCCAGGATCGGGGCGGGCTCAGCCATCAGCCGCAACTCGCCCACGCCCTGGCGCTCCCGCAGCGACTCGGCCAGCGCATCCATCCAGGCGTCATCCAGTAGCGCCCGATCGCGCTCGTTCACCTGCACCGTCAGATCGCCGCCTTTCAGTTGAGCCGCCGCATCCTGCACCAGCTCCGCCAGGATCTCTAGCCGTTCTCCCTCGTCGCTGACCTCCTCGAGTCTTCTGCGAGCTGCCGCCCAGACCTCATTCAGCACCGCTTCGCGCCGCCGGATGCGAATCGCCTGGGCCTCCAGCTCCGCCTGGGCCATCATCCGCCGGTGCGTGGCGTCGATCTTGGCCTCGGTGTTGCGCTGGCTCTCCTCGCTGATCAGTTGCACGCGCTGGTGCACACGATCGAGGATCTCCTGGGCTTCCTTCTCGGCTTCCGCGATGCGATTGAGGGCCCGCTCGCGCGCGTTGCGCTTGATATAGCTCTCCAGGCCACTTCCAACGATGCTTGCCATCAGTTGCCCCCCAGCTTGACGCCGACCGCTCGCTGCACGAATTCCCTCAAAGACGGGTAAGCGCCCTGATCTCTCTGCCCTGGCACCTCGACCACCAGCGGCGACAGGCTGCCCACTTTGAGCTCGTCCACGCGCTCGCGGGCCAGCGCCGCCACATCCGACGAGATCAGCAAGATGCCGATGGTCCCATCGGCCAGGCAGGCATTCAGGGCCTGCTCGAGCTCAGCCTTGTCGCGTACCGTGTGCCCGTCCACGCCCACCAGGCCAAAGCCCAGCACACAGTTCTCGCTGCCGATCACGTATGTGCGGATTCCCCGTGAGTGTGCGCCCACCCTTGGCTCAGGTTCAGGCATTGAGAATCATGAACGAGATGATGAGCCCGTAGATCGCGATCCCCTCGGCCAAGCCCACAAAGATGAGGGTGCGGCCCAGGATCTCGGGCTTTTCCGTGATGCCGCCAATGGCCGCCGCACCGGCGATGCCCACCGCGATGCCCGCCCCGATGCAGGCCAGGCCGGTGGCCAGGGCCGCGCCCAGGGCCGCGCCGCTCGCGCCCTGCGTAGCGGTGCTGCCCTGCGCCAGCGCCGCCCCAGGGGCGCTCAACAGGCTCACGAGCATGGCCACGCAGGCCAAGAGGGTGAGGCCATTCAGCCCCACGAAGCCACTCACGACGGCACGTAGTGCCATCCGCGGGCGCGCCACGCGGCGCGCCGCCACCAGAGCCGCCATGCCCACAGTGATGCTCGCGGAAACCACCAGATTGATCATGTTCACAGTGCGCATTCCTCCATCTTGGTCTAGGTGCGCGCCATCGTCTCGCATTCG
>JAFGLK010000011.1 GCA_016928125.1 Anaerolineae bacterium | reverse complement strand
GCGAATCTGCTCGATCGTGTCGACGGCATGGCGCAGAGCCTGAGGCGAGATCTCGCGCGCAAAGCCTGGCTCGCGGGGAAAGGGATCCAGCTTGCCGGCCAAGATGCCCTCCTGCACCAGCCGCCGAGTGGCCTCCAGGTAGCCGCGCGGCTCCTTGCCCAGTGCGTAGGAGCGCGCACCCGGCACGCCATCCCAGGGGTGGTGGTAGATCGGGATGCGCGGATTCACTTTACCGCCCAGCAACGCGTACACCGGCAGGCCGGTGGCCTTGCCCACCAGATCCCAGAGGGCGATGTCGATGGCGCTGATAGCCGCCTGCACGGCGCCAGAACGCGTGAACTCGGTGGCCCGGTACATGGCCACCCACAGCCGCTCGATGTCCCAGGCCGGCTCACCTACCAGGCCGTGGCCGAGATAGCGCACGGCGGCGCAGATCGGGCCGGGCAGGCCGATGCCCTCGCCCAAGCCGACCAAGCCATCTTCCGTGGTGACCCTGACAAAGGTCCACACGGTAGAGCCGGGCGTGGTAGGCACGCGTAGGCTAAAGGGCTCAACGCTGCGGATGATCAGGCGATGGGTTCGTGACGATTCGGTCTGCGGCAACTCCTGAGCCATGGCCGTACCTCCTCAGGTTGTGGAGCCAGGACCGTTGAGGCGTCGGCTCCTGACTCAAACTGGAATATGCCCCCTACGCTTCTCGCCGTGATCGGCATAGCGCGTCGTATACCGCGCAGCCTCCCGGTTTCCCCTTCAGAATCAGCCGCATGCACGCGCCGCAATGTGTGCACCAGTGAACGGGCTCGCCGGCGCGCAGCTTGGCGGGTGTAAGAGGGTCAGCCAGAGCCTGGCGGCCAAACCCGACCCACTCGGCCACTCCGGCTCGGAGGCGGGCGGCGGCGGTCTCGGGCGCCCGCTCGGCGAAGGCGCTGTATCCGCCAGCAATCACAGCCAGGCCCAGGCCCTCCGCGTGGACCAGCTCGCGGGTAAGTCGTCCAAAGCAGAGCGTCGCCTCTCGGCGCTCCACATCGTCCAACGCCAGCGCACCTTCCGGAAGTTGGCTGGATCCGGTGATATTGGCATAGTCCAGGCCCATGCGGCCCATCCGGCGAACCAGTTCCAGCGGCTCGCTGGGATCATAGACCTGGCTCTCAGGGCCAGCCGTGCCGAACCCGCCAAGACGATTCTCGTAGAATGAGATCCGCGCGCCGAGGGCCAGAGCGGCGCTACGGCGAAGAGCGGCGATTTCGGCCAGCCCCTCGATCGCAAAACGCATGCGCCCCTCGAAGGAGCCGCCCCAGCCGTCGGCGCGGGTGTTAGCCGGGCGCAACGTCTCGTGGCCGAGATAGCTGTTGCACAGCTTATAGTCGATGCCGTCGAAACCCACCCGCTCGGCCAGCAGAGCCGCCGCCACAAACTGCCGGCGGATGTCCTCGATCTCCTGGGCGGAAAGATAGCGCACGCCCGCCGGCGGGCTGGGGCAGACCGCCACCGGCCCCAGGCTCGGATGAGTCTGGCGCCCACAATGGGTGATCTGCACCAAGAGCAACGCCCTCGGGTCGCGCGCCTTGAAGGCGGTCACGAGCTTCTCAAAGGCTGGGGCCGTGGCCTCGGTCAGGATCAGCCCGTTGAGCCGCCCGACTGCCCGAGGATCGACCGCGGTGGCCTCGACGAACACCACGCCCCAGCCACCCTGTGCCACTCGCAGGTAGCGCGCCATCGTCCGATCGGATGGCGCGCCATCTGCTGTGCCATCGTTGGCCTCCATGGGCTGCGCGACCAGGCGATTGGGAGCCTTCCGTGTGCCGAGCCGCCCCGGCGCCAAGATTTCGGCCAAGTGCGGAGCCGCGCTCAGAAGCCGGCCTCCTTGTCCACCTCATTACGCAGAGGGCGCTCGCCCCGCAGGAATCGGCCCAGGTTGTCGTCCAGGATCTCGACAAAGTACTCGTGCTCGTACTGGGTGCCACCCGCGATGTGCGGCGTGATGAGCAGATTGGGTACCCCCCACAGCTCGCTGTCGGGCGGTAGGGGCTCGGGATCAAACACGTCCAGCGCCGCCGCGGCCAACCGCCCCTCTCGCAGGGCGCGCGCCAGGGCGACCTGATCGATGATGCCCCCGCGCGACATCCCCACGAGCATGGCGCTGGGCTTGAGCAAGGCAAGCTGCTCCTCTCCGATCATGTTGGCCGTCTGCGGCGTGTAGGGCACCGTGACCACCACATAGTCGGCCACACGCAGCATGTCGTTCAGCCGCTGCACGGGCCATACCTCGCTCACATGGTCGGGATGATGGGCGGGGTAGAGATCCACGGCCAGAATGCGCATGCCATGGGCCTGGGCCAGATGAGCCATCGCCTGCCCCACCGTGCCGAACCCGATGATGCCCATGGTAGCACCCTTGAGCTCGACGAGCTTGCCTCGTAGCCCCCGGGGGGCCCATTCACCGCGCGTCTGATAGTAGATGGCCTCGCGAATGCCCCGGGTGAAGGCCAGGATCATACCAAAGGCGCTTTCCGCCAGACAACCGCCGTGAACCCCCCGTGCGTTGGTGAGGATGATGTCGCTCTCGCGCAGCTCTGGCATGCTGACGTAGCGATCCACGCCGGTGCTGGTGGATGCGAACCATTTGAGCTCGCGCGCGGCCCGCAGCGCGTCAGGCGTGAGCCCCCCGACGAACACATCCGCATCCACGATCTCAGTGGCGATTCGCCCCCGGTCGGCGCAGTAGGCAAACTCGATCTGAGGGTACTTGTCCTGTAATGTGGGGATGGCTTCCTCGGCATGAACCTGGTTGGGGCCGATCAAGACTTTCACCGGTGCTCCTCCGTCGTTTTACAGCCACGAGGCCCCCATCTGAAGAGGCGGGGGCTCTCGTGTTGTGGATATGGCCTCGTGTCCAGGCTGCGGGCAGCGTCACGGCCCCCTACAGCCTCGGATGATCCCTAGTCCCAGCTCTCTTCCGGCTTCGGGCGCCAGAAGCCCAGCTTGGGCGTGTTCCACTCCTCGGTCGGCTCGAACAGGCCGGGCCGACGCAGATTGGCCTCGATGCCCTCCAGGTTCAGGTCCACCCCGAGCCCCGGCTTTTCGGGGACCTTGACATAGCCACCCTCCATGAGCGGTTCGTCCAGCCCGGTGACCAGGTCCTTCCAGAAAGGCAGATCGAGGGCATGATTCTCGCAGGCCACAAAGCTGGGCGTGGCCGCTGCACAGTGGATGTTGGCCATAAAGGCGATGGGCGACCCGGCGAAATGTAGCGCCGTAGCGATCGCATAGCGCTCGGCATAGTCGCCGATCTTTTTCGTCTCGAGCATGCCGCCCGACGTGAGCAGATCGGGATGGACGATGTCCACGGCGCGGGTCTCGATCATCTCGCGGAACCCGTCCAGGAGATAGAGATTCTCGCCCGCGGCGATGGGCACGCCGATCGCTTCCTTGACCCGTCGGTGGCCGTCGATATCCTCGGTGGCCATGGGATCCTCCATCCAGGCCAGGCCATAGGGCTCCAGCGCCTTGCCCAGGCGAATCACCTCG
>JAFGLK010000567.1 GCA_016928125.1 Anaerolineae bacterium | reverse complement strand
GCGCTGATGGTTGCAGCGATGCCATCCTCGCTCACAAACGTCGTCGTAATGCCCTCAGGCCGCTCGGCCTTGACCTCCTGTCCGTTCTGGACGTAGAGGTACCAGCTCCCCGCGATGATGACGGCCACAAACAGGATGATCAATACTCGTTTCATGCGATGCCCAACTCCACTTGAGATTCCAAAAGTCTTGACGGGGCAGGCTGTCGCGATCTTACCCGCTGCACCGTCGCTATGGACCAAACCTGCCCATGACGGCTGACGAAACCAGCACAGGGATGAGCTTCAGCCCCAGAAACAGCACCCACATGAAGAGGCCCAATACAGCGCCTTTAACGCGGCTCACCTTGATCGCCACGGCGATGCCCACCGCCACGACGAGAAGATGCCAGAGCACGAAGGGATCCGTGTTGCTCAGCAGGTTGTACACGATGGAGCGGCTGTCTTTGAACCAATCGCCGCTGGCCACCAGAAAAGCGAGCCCAGCCTGTTGCAGGACGCCCTTTTGCAGCAGCACATACACAATCTGCACGATGTCGCGCACGAAAAAGGGCAACATGCTCCAGACGCTCACGGCGTAGGTCGGGCCCCAGGCGCTGGTGCCGCCCAGAGCGGCGCTCGAGAAGTGGATGATCGCCGCGCGCAGGACCCAGCCCAGCGCCATCGTGGCGAGACCCATGCCACCCCCAGCCGCCAGATAGGTCGTCAGGGTGGTCTCGCGCGCGCTGGCGCGCACGGCCTGGGCCTGTTCCTCACTCATGTTGGCGGTCACACGCTCGATCATCTCCGCGCTGCGCTCATTGGCGAGCTCGATCTGATAGGGCGCCGAGACCCACAAAAGGACGCCCATGCTGATGATCAGAAGGACGGCGGCCACGAACCACCAACGGGGATGCTCCGCCACGTCGGCCATGGCTTGTCCCGGCCGATCGATCATTCTGAACAGCGTGCTGATAGCTGCCATCTGGCTCTCCCTCTCCAATATCCTTCACTAGGACGGAGTCACACGCGGCCCTATTCGGCGCAACCAGCTAATGCTGATCACGCCAACCTTCGATAATACACCGCCGTCGCAGAGACACCAAAAGTCATGAACGTTCGAAAACAGGCGCCAAGCCCAAAACGGCGCACGTGCGTCCCGCGCTCCGCCGTCTATAGCTTAGGGCAGGGCGGTGGGGCAGACATCGGCCAGGCGGCCCAACTCGGGCTGCCCGACGGATGAGAGGGGGCACCTGGTCAGACGGCCAGGCCAGCAGGTCGGCCCGTGTCGCTACGAGGTTCAAGCGCTCCTTGCGCTTGCCTTGTGGCTGCGCTATGATCTTCTTACCATCTGATGCCCGCGGAGGTCGCGCATGGAACATCATTTCGCACCCAGTACCTACTATACGACGCTGGGCAGCCACCCGCCCGCGCTACACGTCGACAGCGGCGACACGATCGTCACCACCACGGTGGATGCCCGTGGCGCCGATGCTGAGGAACGCACCGTGGCTGGCCGTCCCAACCCACAGAGCGGCCCCTTTTACGTGACCGGCGCCGAGCCCGGCGATGCTCTGGAGGTGCGCCTGGAGCGGGTGTGGCCCAATCGTCGTCACGGCTGGTCGGGCAGCGTCCTCATGCCCAACGTCATGGACCCCGCCTATGTGCTCGAGTCGCCGGCGCGCATGTCGTCCGACTGGGACGTAGACATGGAGCAGGGCATCGCCACGCTGACCCATCCCGAGACGGCTTTGGGGCGCTGGTCGCTGCCGGTGAACACGATGGTGGGCTGTTTTGGGGTGGCGCCCGCCGATGGGCAGGCCATCAGCGCCGCCACGTCCGGCCCGCATGGCGGCAACATGGACTATCGCGGTTTCGGACCTGGCGTCACGGCCTACCTGCCCGTCTTTGCGCCGGGCGCGCTCTTTTTCCTGGGCGATGGCCACGCCATCCAGGCGGATGGGGAGATTCTGGGTGCCGGCATCGACATCTCGCTGGAGGTGCGCTTTACGCTGCGCCTCATCAAGGGGTGGACGATCGGCTGGCCGCGCGGTGAGGACGAGACCTATCTCTTTACCGCCGGCAACGCCCGTCCACTGGATCAGGCGCTGCAGCATGCCACCACCGAGATGCTCCGTTGGCTACAGGCTGACTATGGCCTGGATCGCTACGCGGCCCACATCCTGCTGGGCCAGACTGTGCGCTATGATGTGGGCAATTGCATCGATCCGGCCTATACGATGATCTGCAAGGTGCCCAAGAGCGTCCTGCCGCGGCGCGCGCAGGGATAGGGCTGGCTCGCGCAGTGTAGGCTTGGGGGGCGATTGTGGTTGGCGCCCCGGGAGTGCGCGATGGGAGATCGCAGGCAACGCCATCGCAAGGGCCGCCGGATAGCTGGGGGCGTCGCGGTGCTGCTCTTGCTCGCCGCCGCCGTAGCGGTGACGCTGAGCCGCTCGGGCCTTGGGGTTGGCCGTCGGCCCACGCCGTCGGATGCAAGCGCCTCTCCTGACGGCCAGATGATCGCCCTGCCGACCCCGCTCGCGAGGGGCGCGCTGAGCGTCGAGGAGGCGCTTCGGCTGCGACGTTCCATGCGCGACTATGCCGACGAGCCGCTGAGCCTCTCCGAGGTAGCTCAATGTCTGTGGGCTGCGCAGGGGATCACCGATCCCCGCGGCTATCGCACGGCGCCCTCGGCCGGGGCCACCTACCCGTTGGAGCTCTACCTGCTGGCGGGAGAGGTCGACGGGCTGGAGCCTGGGCTTTATCGCTATCTGCCGGCTCAGCATGGCCTGGTCCCTGGTCGTTCCGGAGATCTGCGAGACGATCTGGCGTCTGCGGCGCTGGGCCAGGCCTGGGTGCGGCGCGCGCCAGCCTGTCTCGTGTTCGCGGCGGCCTTTGAGCGCACCACGGCGCGCTATGGGCATCGCGGGCGGCAGTACGTGCACATGGAGGCGGGCCATGCCGCCCAGAACGTCTATCTGCAGGCCGCCGCCCTGGGCCTGGGCACGGTGGCCGTGGGCGCGTTTGAGGATAGCCAGGTTCAGGCTCTCCTCGATCTGCCTGCGGATCAGGAGCTGCTCTACCTTATGCCGGTCGGCATCCTGCCGAGCGGGCGCCTGACCCATTGAGCCCGGCCTCGCTCGCCGGGCGCCGTTCACCCCGCCGAAGCATGCCACCCCCTCGCAGCGCGTCGCGGCCCCTGCTTGGAGCCCCTGCGCCCTTGGTCTACAATAAGGTGAGCTGGGGGCCAAGAGGAACCAGACGGTGAACCATCCCGCACGGATCCGACAACTGAACGCGCGCCGCGTGAACGGTGGCCGCTATGTGCTCTATTGGATGCAGTCGGCACAGCGCGCCGTCTACAACCATGCGCTCGAGTTTGCGCTGGAGCGCGCCAACGCGCACCATGTGCCGTTGGTGGTCTACTTTGGCCTCGCGGATCGGTATCCGGGGCCCGGCGATGACGGGCGCCATACGGGCATCGCCAACACGCGCCACTTTCGTTTCCTGCTCGAGGGGCTGGGCGAGGTGCAGGCAGCTCTGCGGGACCGCGGACTGCCCATGATCGTTCAGCGGGTCTCGCCTGAGGCGGGGGCCCTCAATCTGGGGCGGGCGGCCGCCGCTGTGGTGGTGGATCGGGGCTATCTGCGCACCGAGAGGGCCTGGTATCAGCATGTGGCCGAGCGGCTGGATTGTCCGCTCTGGCAGGTCGAGACGAACGTGGTCGTGCCGATCGCGGCCGCGTCAGAGCGGCAGGAATACGCGGCCCGCACGCTGCGGCCCAAGATTGGGCGCCAATGGGAGACCTACCTGGCGCCTCTTGCGCCGCGCGAAGCGGCGCTGCCGCCGCTCGAGCTCGATGTGCCCTCGCTCGACCTCACAGATGCGGAGCGTCTGCTGGATGAGCTGAGCCTGCAGCGGGTGGACGCGCCACTGGTGCGCTTTCGGGGGGGCACAAGCCAGGCCGAGACGCTGCTGCGGGCCTTTGTGCAGGACGAGCTCGCTCGCTATGCGGATGCGCGCAACGATCCCACCGAGGACTGTACGTCGCACATGAGCCCCTACCTCCACTTTGGGCAGATCTCGCCCCTGTGGATCGCACTGCAGGTGTTGGATGGGCGCAGCCCGAACGCTCTACAGGATGAGGGGTCCGCTGCCTATCTTGAGGAGCTGATCGTGCGACGCGAGTTGGCCAGCAACTATGTGCATCACAACCAGCGCTATGATCGCCTGGCCGGCCTGCCTGACTGGGCCCAAGCGACGCTGGCGGAACATGCCTCCGACCCGCGCGATCATGTGTACAGCCGTGGCCAATGGGAGCGTGCCCAGACGCATGATCCCTACTGGAACGCCGCCCAGCTCGAGATGGTCCTCACGGGCAAGATGCACGGCTACATGCGCATGTATTGGGGCAAGAAGATCCTCGAATGGTCAGCGGATCCCGAGACGGCTTTTGCCACGGCGCTCTATCTGAACGACAAATACGAACTGGATGGGCGCGATCCGAACGGCTACACGGGCGTGGCCTGGTGCTTTGGCCTGCACGATCGCCCCTGGCGGCGGCGGCCGGTGTACGGCTCGGTGCGCTATATGAATGCCAACGGACTGAAGCGCAAGTTCGACGCCGATGCCTACGTGGCCCGAGTGCGCGCCCTGCAGGCGGAAGCGACTTCCAGCCGCGGCCCAGGGGGCGAGAGGAGAGCGATATGATGGAAGCCGTGCAGCGAGCGGCGCACGCCGACCTTGTGCGCCGGGCGGTGCTCACAGATCCCGGCTTCTTGCGTCTGACCTTCAGCGGCGACAAGCCCGGCGAGGAGAATCCCTGGGTGCGGGTGGTGGTCCGTCCTGTGGAGGTGCAGGGGCGTCGGCGGATGCTCTTCTCCTACTGGGATGGAACGCAGGATACCACCAGCCACTATGACGCCGGCCAGTCTGGGCCGCAGGACGAGTTGGCGCAGCATCTGGACCAGCTCCTGAGCCTGCCCTTTCGCCACATCGATATGCAGACCTCGAGCGAGGACCTGCACGTGCGGATCACGAAAAAGGGCAAGGCCCTGGTGAGCCGAGGCAAGCCCTCGCGGCCGGGCGCGAGCCCTCGACTGGCCCACGATCGAGACAAGGAGCGGCTTCTGGACCCGCATCAGGCGCAGGATCTGCTACGCGCCATCGGCATCAGCGACGCGCAGGGACGCATCCGTCCGGGCATGGGCGCCAAGTACCGACAGGTAGAGCAGTTTTTGCGCGTCCTCGACGCCAATCTGCACGGCGGGGACGTCGCGCGCGACGTGGCGTCGGCCGACCCGCTGCAGGTGGTGGACTGCGGCTGTGGCAGCGCCTACCTGACGTTGGCTGCCTATTACTATCTGAATGTGCTGCGGGACATCTCAGCGCGTTTCTACGGCGTGGACCTCAATGCGGAGCTGATCGAGCAAGTGCGCAGCGTGCCCGCGCGGTTGGATTGGGAGCGGATCACGTTTCATGTGTCCAGTATCGC
>JAFGLK010000010.1 GCA_016928125.1 Anaerolineae bacterium | reverse complement strand
TTGTTCATCGGCATGGTACCGCTCCTCTCCTCAACAACGTGATGTCCTCTTGCAGCCCTGTACGCCTACCCGATATTCGAAGCGATGGCATCGCCCATGGCGCGCGTGCCAATCACATCCTGGTCTGGTGTGGCGATATCGTAGGTCCGATAGCCCTGAGCCAAGGCGCGTTCGATCGCCCCCTCGATCGCTTGCGCCTCCTCTTCCAGGCCGAGGGAGTAGCGCAAGAGCATGGCGCCGCTGAGAATCGCGGCAATCGGGTTGACATCATCCTTACCCGCATGGCTCGGGGCAGAGCCATGGATCGGCTCATACAATCCCAAGGTCCCCTGCGCCAGCGCCGCCGAGGGCAACATGCCCATGGAGCCGGCCAGCGTAGAGGCCTCGTCGGTGAGGATGTCGCCGAACATGTTGCCGGTCACGATGACATCGAAACTCGTGGGGCGCCGAATGAGATACATGGCGCAGGCATCCACCAGCAGGTTGTCATAGGCCACATCGGGGTACTCTTGGGCCACGCGCATGGCCGTCTCGCGCCACAGGCGTGAGGACTCGAGCACGTTGGCCTTGTCTACAGAGGTGACCTGCTTGCGCCGCCCACGCGCCAGTTCGAAGGCCCGCCGCAACACACGCTCGATCTCGGCCACTGAATAGGTCATGGTGTCATAGGCTACTGTGCCGTTCTCTCGGCGGCCACGTTCGCCGAAATAGATGCCGCCAGTGAGTTCGCGCACTACGAGCAGATCCGTGCCCTGCAGGACTTCGGGCTTGATGGTGGATGTGTGCAGCAGAGCGGGGCTCAGTTTGACCGGCCGCAGATTGGCGAAGAGCTGCAAGCTCTTGCGCAAGCCCAGCAGGCCCTGCTCGGGACGGACCGCGGCCGTGGGATCGTCCCATTTGGGGCCGCCCACCGCGCCGAGGAGCACGGCGTCACAGGACTGACACAGATCCAGGGTAGCCTCTGGGAGCGGCTGGCCCGTCTCATCGATGGCGATGCCTCCGATGAGACCCTCTTCGAACACGAACTCGTGGCCCCACACGCGCGCCACGGCTCGCAACGCCTTGAGCGCCTCGGCGGTGACGTCGGGACCGATTCCATCTCCGGGCAATACGGCGATCTTGAAGGGCATGCGATCTCTCCTGTCTGCAATAGGGTGCCTGTGGCTATCGCGAGCCGCGCCTGCCTCGAATCAGACGCCCACGATATCGTGCACCGGGTCTCTGGTGCTGCAGCCTGGCCGCACGCATTCACTCCTCGCTCTCGACCGAGGCGGTGCGCGCTCGCACATACGAACCAAAAACACGCACAAAGCTCGCCATCTCTCGCAGATGATCGAGGGCTCGCTGGCAACGCTCCTCGGAGACGCTTCCCGCAAAGTCGAGGTAAAAGATATACTCCCACGGCACCCCGCGTAGGGGTCGCGATTCGATCTTGGTAAGATCGATGTTGCGTAGCGCAAAGGCGCTCATGCAGCGGAAGAGCAGGCCCGGCTCGTTCTTGCCCGCAAAGGCTAGCGAGGTCTTGGCCTCTCCACGCCAGCCTGGCTGCCGTTCCGGCTGGATCGGCTCACGCGCGATGGCGATAAAGCGCGTATAGTTGGCCTTTTCGTCCTCGAATTCGCGCAGCAGAATCTGCATCCCGTACAGCTTGGCCGCATGTTCGCCGGCAATGGCCGCCGCATCGCGCCAGCCCTCGTCCTTGATGAGTTTGACGCTGCCCGCGGTGTCATGCGCGGCGATCACCTCATCTAGAGGGAGCTGCTCCAGCGAGCGCTCACATTGGGCCAAGGCCTGTGGATGGGAATAGACCCGACGGATGTCGTCGAGGGTCACTCCTGGGTGCCCGATCAGGCAGTGGGAGACGCGCAGATTGTGCTCAGCCACGATATAGAGCGGATGCTCAAGCAGCAGATCATAGTTGCGGTGAATGCTGCCAGCCAGCGAGTTCTCCATCGGCACCACACCCACATCGGCCTGACCGCTCTCCACGGCCGCAAACACGGCGTCAAAGGTCCGCTGCGGCAAGAGCTCCATTGGCTTACGGCCCTCATCACCCAGAAGAGCCAGGGCCGCAGCCTCGCTGTAGGCGCCACGCTCTCCCTGAAAGGCCACGCGCTGCACTGAGGCCAGCCAGGAGACGTCAGGCTCGATGGCCATTCAGGAAGCCTCCTCTTGGGCCGCCTCGCGCGCCAGTTTGCGGCGCGTATACTCGATCAGTCCACCCGCCTCGATGAGCTCGAGCATAAAGGGCGGATAGCGAGTGGCCTGAAATACCTGGCCTGTATCCAGGTTCCGCACGATGCCCTCTCCCAGGTCGACCTCCAGCGTCTGCCCAGCCTTCGTGGCCTGGGCCGCCTCGGGGCACTCGAGAATCGGCAAACCGATGTTGATGGCGTTGCGGAAAAAGATGCGCGCGAACGTCTCAGCCACCACGCAGGCGATGCCACTCCCTTTGATCGCAACGGGCGCGTGCTCTCGGGATGACCCGCAACCAAAGTTCTTGCCCGCCACGATCATGTCGCCTGGGCGGACCTCTTTGACAAAGTCTGGGTCGATGTCCTCCATGCAATGCGCCGCCAAGTCCGCCTCGGCCGACATGTTCAGATAGCGGGCCGGGATGATCGCATCGGTGTCGACATTGTCTCCATACTTCCAAACACGTCCACGTGCGCGCCCTTGACCATGAGTGCTCACGAGTCGTCTCCTTCCTGTGATCGGATACATCCTACTGTGGACGGACCCGTGCCGTCTGTACAGACAAGTCAGGCCAGAGCGTGAGCTCGGCTGGCCAGCTCACGCTGAATTGCCTCTTTGACCACGCCAATATCCGGGGGCAGCTCCACAGGCGGATTGCGTCTGCGCGCCTCTACACCCTCCAGGGAGCTCATATGATACTGCGTCTTAAAGTCAGTGAACTTGAGCCCGTGCGCCGTCGAGATGACTACCACGCGATCGTCAGAGCGGACAAGCCCCGCGTCGATCATCTTGAACAACATGGCCAGCGCCACACCAGTATGGGGACAGCAGTACATCCCGGTCAGATCGGCGCGCGCGGACGCATCCGCCAGTTCATCCTCGCTCACCTGATCTACCACTCCCTCGAACTGGCGCATGATCTTGACGGCCTTCTCATAGCTAACGGGGTTTCCGATCTGGATAGCGCTCGCCAGGGTCCTCTTGGCCGTGACGGGCCTGAACGTCTGAAAGCCGGTGAGATAGCTCAGGTAGAACGGGTTGGCGTTCTCGGCTTGGGCGGCGGCCAGCCGGGGCAGTCTGTCGATCAAGCCCAGGGTCTTCATCAGCAAAAGCCCCTTGCCCAGGGCGCTGATGTTGCCCAGATTCCCGACCGGGATGACGATCCAATCGGGAACCTCCCAGTCGAACTGCTGCACGATCTCGATGCCGGTGCTCTTTTGGCCCTCCACACGCAGCGAGTTCATGGAATTCGCCAGATAGATCGAGTTATCCTCGGTCACCTTTTTGACGATCGACATGCAACCGTCAAAGTCGGTGTCCAGGGCCAGCACCAAGGCGCCATTGGCGATGGGCTGAATCAGCTGGGCCGCGGAGACCTTTTTGCGCGGCAGAAAGACAATGGACGGAATGCCCGCGGCAGCGCAATAGGCCGCCAGCGCCGCCGACGTATCGCCGGTGGAGGCGCAGGCCGCCGCCTGCACCGGTGTCCCATTGGCGATGATCTGCTTGACGACGCTGACGAGCACGGTCATGCCCAGGTCCTTGAAAGAACCGGTGTGGCTGTTTCCGCACAGCTTGACCCACAGATCCTCGATCCCGAGTTGCTGTCCCAGACGTTGGGCCCAGAACAGGTTGGTGTGTCCCTCGTACATCGAGACGACATTCTCGTCATCCAGGTCGGGGCAGATCCACTCTTTCTTGCCCCACACGCCACTCCCATAGGGCCACTCGTTGGTTCGGGTGCGTTGGTCAAAGAGGCGCTTCCATTCGTCCGCGCTGCGGCGCGCCAGCACGTCCGTGTCGTGGCGCACCTCCAGCAGCCCACCACACGTGGGGCAGTGATAGAGGATGTCGAAAATGGAATACCGCCCCGCACAGCCCCGCACACACTCGAACCAGCAGTGCTCAGCGCCTCGCTTCACCGGATCCTCCACACTCTGCCACGATCGCACAGCAAATCGCAAGTGGGCTCAGTCAAGCTGGTCTGGCCCACCGATGTATCCCAGCACGGCGCTGGCGGCCGCAACGGCCGGGCTGGCCAGGTAGACCTCGCTCTCGACATGCCCCATACGTCCCACAAAGTTGCGGTTGGTGGTCGACACACACCGCTCACCCGCCGCCAGGATGCCCATGTATCCCCCAAGGCAAGGCCCGCAAGTGGGTGTGCTGAACACTGCGCCGGCCTCCACAAAGGCCGCCGCGAGCCCCTCCTTGACCGCCCGCAGGTAGATCTGCTGGGTGCCCGGGATGACGATGCAGCGCAGCCGTTCGTGCACCTGACGCCCACGCAGAATCCCAGCCGCTTGCACGAGATCGTCCCAACGGCCATTGGTGCAGGATCCTATCACCACCTGATCTATTTCGATGGGTTCAGCCTGAGCGATCTGACTCAAGCCCCTGGCATTGCTGGGCAAGTGGGGAAAGGCAACCTGAGGCTCGATCTGCGAGGCGTCGATCTCTATGACCTCGACATACTCGGCCTCGGGATCGGAGGCGTAGACCGTGTAGGCGCGCTGGGCCCGCTCTGAGACATAGGCCAGCGTGGTCTCGTCCACCGGGAAAAGCCCAGCCTTGGCCCCCGCCTCGATGGCCATGTTCGCCATCGTGAGGCGACCATCCATGGGCAGGCTTGTGATGCTCGGGCCGGTGAACTCCATGGCGCGGTAGCGCGCGCCGTCGACCCCGATCAGCCCGATGGTGTAGAGGATCAGGTCCTTGCCGCTCACCCAGGGCTGTAGCTCGCCAGTGTACACCAGTTTCATCGACTCGGGCACGCGCATCCAGATGCTGCCCGTGGCCATGGCCACGGCGATGTCGGTGGAGCCCATACCGGTCGCAAAGGCGCCGACGGCGCCATATGTACAGGTGTGTGAGTCGGCGCCGACTACCACATCGCCGGGCAGCACCAGCCCCAACTCGGGAAGCAGGGCGTGCTCGATGCCCATGCGCCCGACTTCCCAGTAGTTGACGATCCCGTACTGGCGGGCGAACTCGCGCAGCAGCTTGCACTGCTCGGCCGACTTGATGTCCTTGTTGGGCGCAAAGTGATCCGGAACCAGAGCCACACGCTCGACGTCGAACACCCGGTCGACGCCCAGGCGTTCGAACTCCTGGATCGAAATGGGCGCGGTGATATCATTGGCCAGGACCATGTCCACTTGGACGTCAATCAGTTCGCCCACAGCCACGCTGTCGCGGCCCGCATGGGCGCCGAGAATCTTTTGGGCCATGGTCATGCTCGCAGCAGCGCTCTTGCTCAAGATGGCCTCCTTCATTTGTTGCTCATCCCATCGCGACCACGCAGGGCAGCCGCGCCGAGGTACTGCAAACGAGGCCGACAGAGTCGTTGCGCCAAGAGGTGGCTGCGCTTGAGACGACCCGTCGGCCCCGATGCCGCAATCCCGATCATCTGGTGGCCGGGCCCAAAGGAGCCCCGCCATCAGCAGATTCCTAGTATTCTGCTATCTTACTCAAAACGATCCGCCTGTCGAGCGAGCCGGATCAGCTCGAGGGCGCGCTCGCCTCGGCAGGTAGAGCCCCCTGGGTCACAACCGAAAGCAGCTTGTTTAGCGCGCTGAGATAAGCTCGGCCGCTGGCCACGATGATGTCTGTGCTGGCTCCATGCCCGCTAAACACGTAGGAGCGCTGGCCCGTCTGCGGATTGATCGGCAGACGGCTTCCGCCGTCGCCCTCGGCCTCAATGCGGATCGTGACCTCGCCCACTGCATCGATCCCCTCGGTGACCGCCTTCACAGAGAACTCGGTGAGCCTGTTTTCCACGCCTACCAGGCGGTTGATCGCCTTGTAGACGGCGTCCACCGGGCCTGTCCCATGGGCGGCATCCGTGATGATCTGGCCATCCGGCGCTCTCAACGACACGGTGGCCGTGGGGAGCGAATGATCGCCGCACGATACCTGGAGGTGCATCAGGCGATAGACCTCTTGGGGCTGAAAGACCTCATCCGAGACGATGGCTTCCAGATCTCGCTCGCTGATGACCTTCTTCTTGTCCGCCAGATCCTTGAAGCGGTCAAACGCACGATTCAGCTGATCCTCATCGAGGTGGTAGCCCATCTGGGACAACTTGTCGCTGAAGGCGTGCCGCCCCGAGTGCTTGCCCAGCACGAGGGTGCTCTTGGCCAGTCCCACCGTGGTGGCATCCATGATCTCGTAGGTCTGGCGGTATTTGAGAATGCCATCTTGGTGAATGCCCGACTCGTGAGCAAAGGCGTTCAAGCCCACGATCGCCTTATTAGCCTGCACGTGCAGGCCGGTAAAGTTAGAGACCATACGGCTGGTGGGATAGAGCTCGGTGGTATCGACCTGGCTAGAGACGCCATAGTAGTCGCGGCGGGTGTGCAGCGCCATCACGATCTCTTCCAAGGCCGCGTTGCCAGCCCGTTCGCCGATCCCATTGATCGAGCACTCAACCTGCCTGGCCCCAGCAGTGACGCCGGCCAGGCTGTTGGCCACCGCCATACCCAGATCGTTGTGGCAGTGCACCGAGATGATGGCCTTTTCGATGCCCGGCGTATAAGTGCGGATGTCGCGAATCAGGCCGGCGAACTCGACCGGCGTGGTATAGCCCACGGTGTCGGGGATGTTGAGCGTGGTAGCCCCTTCCTCGATGGCAACCGCCAGCACCTCATAGACAAACTCGGGATCTGAGCGGGTCGCATCCATAGGTGAGAACTCGACATCGTCGCAATAGGAACGGGCCAACGCCACCATCTCGCGCGTCCGTTGCACCACCTGCTCGCGTGTCATGCGCAACTGATGCTCCATATGGATATCGGAGGTCGAGATAAAGACGTGAATGCGACTGCGCTCCGCATCTCGAACCGCCTCCCAGGCCGCATCCACATCGCTCTTGATGCAGCGCGCCAGGCCGCAGATCGTGGAGCCCTGTACCTCGCGTGCGATCCGTCGCACCGCTTCCAGATCGCCAGGCGATGACCTGGGAAAGCCAGCCTCGATGATGTCCACGCCCAGGCGCGCCAGCTGCCTGGCGATCTCGAGCTTCTCATCGGCGTTCATGGTCGCGCCAGGCGATTGTTCGCCGTCGCGCAGTGTCGTGTCAAAGATATATACCTTGCCAGCGTCCATGGTTTTGTCCCTCCAGGTGCATGCTTGTTTGGGCTGTCAATACCGTGCCAGCCTGGCTGGCGCCTACCGTCGCGGACCTCCAGATCTTGCGCCCTGCCCATCGGCGCCGAGACCCATCTTAGCGGAGGTCCGCCTCACTAGCGGTAGCTCCAAGCTATCGATGAGAGCCTGGAAACTGGCCTCGATGATATTGACCGAGCATCCCACCGTACTCCACGAACACAAACCATCGCTGGCGTCGAGAAGCACGCGTGTCTTGGCGGCTGTGGCCGACTGGGGGTCGATGATACGCACCTTGAAATCGGTGAGCTGAACGTCATCCAACTCAGGATAATAGGGAAGGAGCGCTTTACGCATCGCCTTGTCTAGGGCGTTCACGGGTCCGTCTCCCTCCGCCGCCGTATGCATGATGGCGCCATTCACCTTCGCCTTGACGATAGCCTCAGACAGAACATCTCGATCGACCTCGCCCGTCGTGGCGGCTCGCTTTTCGACCAACACCAGGAAATCAAGCACCTCGAAGGGAGGCACATAGTCGGGCTGGGAGCGATGGATCAGCAATTCGAACGAGCCCTCAGCGCCCTCGTACTGAAAGCCCTCGCTCTCGAGCGTCTTGACTCGCTGGGTCAGATGACGAATCTGGGCCTCGTGCAGGTGCAGGCCCAATTCCAGCTCGTCCACCTTGTGTGCGATATTGCCCCGCCCGGACAACTCTGAGACGAGCACCCGCATCTCGTTGCCGACCCACCGCGGGTCGATGTGCTGATAGCTGTCCGCGTTCTTTTGCATGGCACTCACATGCAGGCCGGCCTTGTGGGCAAAGGCGCTGCGCCCCACGTAGGGCGCCTGATCGTCAGGCCGCAGATTCGCGATCTCGGCCACATAGTGCGACATGCTGGTAAGCAACTCGAGATTCCCATTGGCCAGAGCTTGACAACCCAGCTTGAGCTGCAGATTGGGGATCACCGTGCAGAGGTTGGCATTGCCGCAGCGCTCGCCATAGCCGTTGATGGTGCCCTGCACATGGATCGCCCCGACCTCGACCGCGGCCAGGGTGTTCGCCACGGCACAGCCAGCGTCGTCATGGGCATGAATGCCCAGGGCCATGCCGGGTAGGGCATTCTGGACGGCCGCCGTGATCCGAGCGATCTCGGATGGCAGCGAGCCGCCATTGGTATCGCAGAGCACCAAGCAGTTCGCTCCCGCCTCGGCGGCCACCCGCACGGTATCGAGCGCATAGGCCCAGTCGAGCTTGTAGCCGTCGAAAAAGTGCTCCGCGTCAAATAGCACCTCAAGCCCATGGGCCGCGATGTAGCGCACGGTTTCCTCGATCATACGCAGGTTCTCGTCGCGCGTTGTCCTCAAGACATCGGAGACGTGCATGGGCGACGACTTGCCCACGATCACGGCGGTGGAGACCGCCGAGGTGAGCATCGCGTTCAGGTTCACGTCCTCCTCGACAGCGGTCCCGGCGCGCCGGGTATTGCCAAAGGCCGCGATGCGAGCGTGCTGCAGCTCAAGCTCGCGAGCAAGCTCGAAAAACTCCACATCCTTGGGGTTCGAGCCGGGATAGCCTCCCTCAATGTATGCTATGCCCAAAGCATCCAGGCGCTGCGCGATGCGCAACTTGTCTTTCACCGAGAGCGAGATGCCCTCGCGCTGAGCGCCGTCGCGCAGCGTCGTATCGAGGACGGACACCCTTTGGCCTTGGTACGCTTCACGGCACGCATGCCGTGTCATCATAATCGACCTCTCTAGTAGAGAATCGCCATTTTGCCTGCAGCGAGCCCCCGCGCTATCGTGGACCAACCCCACGCTGCTCTGACCACGAACCGGCTCTCGATGCAGGGAGTACTGAAGACTCCCTGCACCGAGCGAAACTCCCTACTTGGCATCCATCCAGGGCATCATGGCGCGCAGCTTGCGGCCCACCTGTTCGATGAGCGAGTTCTGCTCGCGCTTGCGGATCAGGTTAAAGCTAGGACGCCCAGCCTGATTCTCGAGAATCCACTCCCGCGCATAGGCGCCAGTCTGGATATCGTGCAGCAGCTTTTTCATCGTCGCCCGCGTCTCGTCCGTGACGATCTTGGGGCCGGCATAGTAGTCGCCATGCTCCGCCGTATCGCTGATCGAATAGCGCATGTAGGACAGCCCGCCCTGATAGACCAGATCCACGATCAGCTTCATCTCGTTGAGGCACTCAAAGTAGGCGATCTCGGGCTGATAGCCCGCCTCGACCAAGGTTTCGAATCCGGCTTTGATGAGAGCCGATAGGCCGCCGCACAGGACCGCCTGCTCGCCGAAAAGATCCGTCTCGGTCTCCTCACCGAAGGTCGTCTCGATGATGCCCGCGCGCGCACAGCCGATGCCCTTGCCATAGGCCAGCGCCAGCTCCTTGGCATGGCCTGTGGCGTCCTGATGGATAGCCAGAAGGCCCGGAACGCCCTGCCCCTCGGGGAAGATTTCGCGAACGCGATGACCGGGCGCTTTGGGCGCGATCATGGTCACATCTACGTTCTCGGGCGGCACGATCTGGCCGAAATGGATCGAGAAGCCATGGGCGAACATCAGCATCTTGCCAGCCGATAGATTGGGCGCGATATCCTCTCGATAGATGCGGGGGGCCTGCGTATCGGGCACCAACATCATGATGATGTCGGCCTCGGTCGCGGCCTCTGCTGAGAGCTTGACCGTCAGCCCGGCTTGCTCGGCCGTGGCCCACGAGCGGCTGCCCTTGTACAGGCCTACGCGCACATCACAACCGCTGTCTTGCAGATTGAGCGCGTGAGCGTGTCCCTGGCTGCCATATCCGATGATGGCGATCTTTTTGCCCTCCAGGAGAGAGAGATCCGCGTCGTTTTCATAGTAGATCGTGGCCATTGAGCATTCCTCCCTTGTCTGATGTAGCTTACGCAACGAGATTGTCTGAAACTCTCGCCAGGGCGAGATCTGCGCGCAGATTCTGGCCAGCGCGTGATTCCCGCCTGGGCTTGAGTAGAGTCACATCAGGGCTGCTCTCATCCGCGCTGATCACCCGTGGTTGCCATTCGTGCCCAGAGAGCCCCGCACCATAGCCACACGGCCGGTGCGCGTCATCTCCTTGATTCCAAAGGGACGCAGCATCTCGATCAGCGACTCGACCGTTTCCTCGGTGCCCGTCATCTGAATGGTCATCGATTCGTGGGCCACATCGATGATCTCGGCCCGAAAGATATCCACCAGCTGCTTGATCTCGCCTCGGCTGGCCGAGGTGGCGTGCACTTTGATCATGGCCAGCTCACGAATAACGGCCTCCTCGTCGCAGAGGGCGCTCACCTTGGTAACGTTGATCAGCTTGTAGAGCTGCTTCATGATCTGCTCGAGTCGTGCGTCATCAGCCCGGACGACCACCGTCATGCGCGAGATGCCTGGCGTCTCACTATGCCCGACCGTCAAGCTTTCGATATTAAAGTTGCGCCGCCGAAAGAGGTTCGATACATGGCTGAGGACTCCAGGCCTATCCTCCATCAAGGCCACGACCATCCTGCGGGGCGCTTGCTGCACGGTCATATCCTGCGTTCTACTGCTCATCGCGCCCCTCCCCGGCACCCTCGGCCACGGCCTGAGCCTCACCTGTGGCGCCACACTCCCACGGTCGCCGAATCATCTTGTCGATGGGCGCGCCAACCGGCACCATGGGAAAGACATTGTGCTCACGCTCAATCTGAAAGTCAATCAGCACCGGCCCATCGGTGTTCATGGCGGTCTGAATGGCATCGGTCACCTGTCCTTTCTCGGTGACGGTGAGGCCCAGCACGCCATAGGCCTCGGCCAGCTTGGCAAAGCAGGGCCCCAGAATGGGCGAGCCCGCATAGTTGCGCTCGAAAAAGAACTCCTGCCACTGACGAACCATGCCCAAGTAGCCATTGTTCAGGATCGCGATCTTGATCGGCAACCTCTCTTGCATCACCGTGGCCAGCTCTTGCAGGGTCATCTGAAATCCCCCATCACCCGCCACCACCCAGGTGGGCAGATCGCGCCGGCCGATCGCAACGCCGACGGAAGCGGGCAGGGCGTAGCCCATCGTACCCAGCCCCCCGGACGTGATCAGGCTGCCGATGATCTGGTGGCGATAGTACTGGGCCTCCCACATCTGGTTCTGGCCCACGTCCGACACCACCATCGCCTGGCCAACGGTGGCCTCCCAGATCTGCCGCACCACGTATTGCGGGACCAGCTCATCGGTCTCTCGCCAGAGAATGTCGCGCGCCTCGGAATCGGTGCGCCATTCGGCGATCTGCTGGGTCCACGCGCTGTGATTGGCAGGCTCCACTCGCGCGACGAGCTGGGTCAGCACATCCAGCGCATCCCCCACAATGGGCAGATCCACGCGAATGCGCTTGCCGATCTCAGCTGGGTCGATATCCATGTGGATCACTTGAGCATGCGGCGCAAAGGTCGTCGCCGTGCTGGTCAAACGGTCGTCGAGGCGGGTGCCCACAGCCACGATGAGATCGCAGGACTGGATCGCGTGGTTCACAAATGCCTCGCCATGCATCCCGCCCATGCCCATGCAAAGAGGATGTGTCTCTGGCAAACAGCTCTTGCCCAACAATGTGGTGACCACCGGGATGGTGGTCTTTTCCGCCAGCTCCTGCAGCTTGTGATGGGCGCCCGCCACCAGCACGCCACGTCCGGCAATGATCAGCGGTCGCTCGCTCTGTTTGATCATCTCGGCCGCTTGCCTGATCTGTCGCGCATTGCCGCGTAGGTGCGGCTTGTAGCCAGGCAGATCCACAGGAACGCTGTACAAGGCGTCTAGATCGATCTCTTGCATGGCGAGCTGCGCATTGACCGCGATGTCAATCAACACCGCCCCGGGCCTTCCTGATATGGCGATATAGAAGGCCTCACGCACAGCTTGGGCCAGATCAGCCACATCGGTGATCAGGTAACTGTGCTTGGTGATCGGCATCGTGATGCCCGTAATGTCCACCTCTTGGAAGCTATCCGAGCCCAGATCCGCCACAGAGACCTGCCCGGTGATGGCGACTAGAGGCACCGAATCCATCTGCGCATTGGCAATGCCTGTGACCAGGTTGGTGGCCCCGGGGCCAGAGGTGGCCAGACAGACGCCGACTCTGCCCGTGACACGCGCGTACCCATCGGCTGCGTGCGCCGCAGCCTGCTCGTGGCGCATGGTGATGTGATGGATCGAGGGATAGCCAGGCAACTCGTGGTAGATCGGGATGACCTTGCCGCCCGTGATGCCGAAAATGGTATCCACGCCCTCGCGCACCAGGCACTCGAACAGGATCTGCGCTCCGTTGAGGTTCATTCTTCTTCCCTCTCTTTTCCGCTTGGTTGGCCTGGGTCAGTGGATGCCATGGCAGGTTCCGCCAGGCCCACAGCGCAGCCAGATCACGCCTCGAACACTGCGCCGGTGCTGGCCGACGTGACAAGCTGGGCGTAACGTTTCAGATAGCCCGATTTCACCCGAGGCTCGAAAGGCGGCAACGCCGCCACCCGCGCGGCGATCTCATCAGCGGACAAGTTCACCTCGAGACGCTTGCCGGGAATGTCGATGGTGATCATGTCCCCGTCCCGAAGGGCCGCGATTGGCCCGCCCGCGGCGGCCTCGGGCGAGACGTGCCCGATGGCCGCGCCACGCGACGCGCCGGAAAAGCGGCCATCGGTGATCAGCGCCACCTTACCCTCTACGCCCATGCCGGAGAGCAAAGAGGTGGGTGTCAGCATCTCGCGCATCCCCGGGCCGCCCTTGGGGCCCTCGTAGCGAATCACCAGCACATCCCCGTCGGAGAAGTCGCCGGCCATGATGGCCTCAGTGGCTGCGTCTTCCGAGTCAAACACCCGCGCCGGCCCCGTGTGCTGCATCATCTCGGGGCGCACTGCAGCGCTCTTGACCACCGCGCCCTCAGGGGCCAGGTTGCCAAAGAGGATCGTCAAGCCGCCGGTGGCCGAGTAAGGATCCTCAGGGCTGCGTACCACCCGCCGATCCACCACAGCATAGTCCGGCGCCCAGGCGGAATCGGGGTTGAGGTTCTCGGCTACCGTGGCGCCGGTCACGGTCAGTGCTTCGCCTTGGATCAGGCCGAGCCCGTCCAGTTCGTGCATGATGGCGCCGATGCCACCTGAATAGTAGAGATCCTCGATATGCTGCGCGCTGGCTGGAGCCAGTTTGCACAGGTGAGGTGTTCGGTTCGAATAGTCGTTCAGACCAGCCAGATCTACCTCGACTCCCGCCTCATGAGCCAGGGCCAGCAGGTGCAAAACCGAGTTGGTGGAGCCGCCCATGGCCATGTCGGTGGTGAAGGCATTGTGGAAAGCAGACGGCGTGAGGATGTCCAGGGCGCGCATCCCCCGGCGAAGCATCTCCATCACCTGCATGCCGGCCTGCTTGGCCAGGGCCATACGCCGAGAGCTCACGGCCGGGATCGTGCCGTTGCCGGGCAGGCCCAGCCCCAGGATCTCGCACATGCAGGCCATGGTGTTGGCCGTGAACATGCCCGAGCAGGACCCACAGCCTGGACAACAGGCCTTCTCGATGAGCTCGACGTCGGCTTCGGTGATGAGGCCCTTGGCGGCCGCGCCCACGGCCATAAAGGCGCTGTTGAGATCGAGAACCTCGCTCCCGCGCCGGCCAGCCAGCATCGGTCCACCCGTGACGACGACCGTGGGCATATTGAGCCGCGCCGCGGCCATCAACATGCCTGGGATGATCTTGTCGCAGGAGGGAATCAACAAGAGGGCGTCGAAGGCGTGAGCCTGCACGACGGCCTCGACCGAGTCTGCGATCAGCTCTCGCGAGGCGAGCGAATACTTCATGCCCGTGTGCCCCATGGCAATACCATCGCAGATCGCGATGGTGTTGGCCTCAAACGGGGTGCCGCCGGCCATGCGCACGCCCGCTTTGGCGGCATCGGCCAGCTGTCGCAGATGGACGTGGCCCGGGATGATCTCGTTGTAGGAGCTCACAACTCCCACAAAGGGTCTTTGCATCTCTTCATCGGTCAGCCCCAGCGCCCACAGCAACGAACGATGGGGGGCACGTTCGAGTCCACTCTTGACCATCTCGCTATTCACGATCGCTGTCTCCTCTCATCTGGGTGCGTCTCGAGGGCTTGCAGACTTTGGATCCTGTCTCGACATACAAAAGAGCCTCACCCGGTTGGGTGAGGCTCTTCCTAATCTGCGTTTGCTAGGCTTGCGGCGCTAGCGTGCTCGCCCCCCAACCGGCAGCGGCCCCTCAACAATGAGGAGCTCAACTAGAACGAGTACAATGAGGCCGGTTAGGAGGATCGTTGGACTCATGCGTGCTTTCCGTGTACCAGTGAACTGGCTGCAGCATATCATAGCTCCCAGCATTTGTCAAGATCGACACGCAACGCCGCGCGCATCGCGCGCGCACGGGCCGTGTTGACTCGCCCTGAAGCGGGCTTTGGCAGAGTCCATCCCCATAGGGTGCGTTGCGGGGTCGCATGTGCCAGGCAAGCTGGCTTTTGACAAAG
>JAFGLK010000566.1 GCA_016928125.1 Anaerolineae bacterium | reverse complement strand
CGCAAAGTAAATCCAATCGGCTTTAGGCTGGGGATTATAAAGGACTGGGAATCCAAGTGGTTCGCCGAGGGCAAGGAGTATTCCAAGCTCCTGGTTGAGGACATTGCGATTCGCAAAGAGATCAGGAGCACCCTGGGACGGGCCGGTGTCTCGCGCATCGAGATTCAGCGGTTCCCCAAGCAGATCAACATCACGATCGTTACGGCCAAGCCTGGTATCGTGATCGGGCGCCGGGGTGCCAACATCAATGCTCTCAAGGCGCGACTTGAGGAGATGGCTGACATCAAGGGCAAGACCCTGCGCGTGGATGTCGTCGAGGTCGCAAACGCCGAGATCGACGCTCGGGTGGTTGCCGAGGGTATCGCAGAGCAGTTGGAGCGCCGGGTGGCTCACAAGCGTGTGATGCGCCAGGTTGTTCAGCGCACGATGCGTAGCGGGGCGCAGGGTATCAAGGTGTTGTGTGCCGGTCGTCTGTCGGGCGCAGAAATGGCCCGGCGCGAGTGGGTACGCGAGGGACGGGTTCCCCTGCACACGCTGCGTGCGGATATCGATTTCGCTACGGAAGAGGCGGCGACCAGTACCGGACGCATCGGCGTCAAGGTCTGGATTTATCGTGGAGACGTGCTTCCCGAGTCCAATAGGGCCACGGGTCGCGTCGAGGGAGTATAGCAGTCATGTTGATGCCCAAGAGGCTCAAGCATCGGAAACAGCACCGCGGGCGGATGCGTGGCAAGGCCTATCGTGGTGCGGATATCAATTTCGGCGATTTCGGGCTCAAAGCGTTGGAGCCTGCCTGGATCACCAGCCGGCAGATCGAGGCGGCGAGACGCGTGATCGTGCGCGTGATGAAGCGTGGCGGCCAGGTATGGATCCGGATTTTCCCGGACAAGCCGGTGACAATGCGCGCTGCAGAGACGCGTATGGGTAGTGGTAAGGGCGCCGTAGATCATTATGTGGCCGTGGTCAAGCCAGGGCGCATCATGTTCGAAGTCAGCGGTGTGGATGAGGCTACTGCGAAGGATGCGCTGTGGCGCGCTGCGCAAAAGCTGCCCATCAAGACGACCATCACAGCGCGGGATGAAGCCGGGCGAGGGACTGAGGAATGAAGGCCAGCAAGTTACATGAGATGACGACTGAGGAGCTTGCCCAGGAGCTGGAAGAGCTGGAACAGGAGCAGTTCAATCTGCGGTTCCAGCGCTCGAGCGGGCAACTGGACAACACGAGCCGCATCAAAGAGGTGCGCAGGGATATTGCCCGTGTAAACACGATTCTTCGTGAGCGCGAGCTAGAGACTGGGGAGCAGTAGGATGCCACGTAGACGTTTGAGCGGCCAGGTTGTGAGTGACAAGACGGAAAAGACGGTGGTGGTGGAAGTCACCTCCAGCAAGCGTCATCCTGTATACAACAAGATCCTGCGCACAGCGAAAAAGTACATGGCGCATGATGAAGAAGGCGCTGCGCATGAGGGTGATTGGGTGACGATTGAAGAATCGCGGCCTCTGAGTCGGCGCAAGCGCTGGCGCGTGGTTGAGATCAGCGACCGGTGAGAAGGTACAGGGTGCCACTTTTCGTCCGACAAGGGGCGAGGGTACTCATCACGATAGAGTGGAGTGACGCGAGATGATTCAGCCATTCACCAAGCTAACGGTCGCCGACAACACCGGTGCGCGTGAGATCATGTGCATCAAGGTGCTCGGCGGCACGCGGCGACGCTATGCGGGCGTGGGCGACATTATTGTCGCTTCGGTCAAAGAGGCGACGCCCGGTAGTTCCGTGAAGAAAAAGGAAGTTGTGAGAGCCGTTATCGTTCGTACCGTCAAAGAGTACGGCCGGCCTGACGGTTCGTACGTGCGGTTCGACGACAATGCGGCCGTGATTGTGGACGCAGACAAGAACCCGCGCGGAACACGCATTTTCGGCCCCGTCGGGCGAGAGCTTCGGGATGCAGGGTTCATGCGCATTGTGTCTCTGTCTCCTGAGGTGCTCTAGCCGGGGCTGTTGGATCGGGTCTTGAGGAGTAAGTGATGAAGATCAAAGCAGGGGATACCGTCGAGGTGATCGCCGGTAACGATAAGGGCACACGCGGAACTGTGCGCGTGGTTATGCCCAAGGAACAGCGTATCGTCGTGTCAGGCGTCAAGCTTGTGAAAAAGGCGCAGCGACGCACCGCGAATATGCGCACAGAGCCTGGCATCATCGAGATGGAGGCGCCGGTTCACGTGTCAAACGTGATGTTGGTATGCCCTCGGTGTGACAAGCCCACCCGCATTGGTGTTGAAGAGAGTGGCGGCAGCCGGGTTCGTGTATGCCGCAAGTGCAACGAAGTCATCGACTAGGACGAGGGGCCGACGCAGTCACGGTGCGGGCCTGGGGAGTATGAGGATGCATAGGCTGAAGGAAAAGTATCGGGACGAGATCATTCCGCGGATGATGGAAGAGTTCGGCTACACCAGCGTGATGCAGGTGCCGCGGGTGGAAAAGATCACCATTAACGTGGGTCTCGGCGAGGCGCTGCAGAACGCCAACGCCATTGAGGCTGCCACCCGAGATATCACCAAGATCACCGGACAAAAGCCTATTGTGACCCGGGCGCGCAAGTCCATCGCCAACTTTAAACTGCGCGAGGGCAATCCGATCGGCGTCATGGTTACATTGCGTCAGGATCGTATGTACTCGTTCCTCGATCGGCTCATTAACATCGCGTTGCCCCGGCAGCGTGACTTTCGAGGGATTTCGCGTCGTTCGTTCGACGGGCGAGGGAACTATTCGCTGGGACTCAACGAGCAGCTGGTGTTCGTCGAGATCGACTATGACGAGATCGACAAGGTCCGTGGCATGTCGATCAGTATCGTAACGACCGCTGAGACCGATGAGGAAGGGCGGCGCTTGCTTGAACTCATGGGGATGCCCTTTGTGGGCATAGCTGCCCAGGCAGCCGCATAGCCCATAGTCTGGGCACTATTGTAGACAAGCCTGGCGCTGAGGATTGGAGAGGACAAGAGTGGCAAAAAAGTCGATGATCGCGCGGGAAAAGAATCGCAAGTACGAGGTGCGCGTGCGTAACCGCTGCTCGCGGTGCGGCCGTCCACGGGGCTACATGCGGCGCTTTGACCTCTGTCGTGTCTGCTTCCGGGAGCTGGCCATGGACGGTAAGATTCCGGGCGTGACCAAGTCCAGCTGGTAGCTATCAGCAGGGCGGCAGGTCCGTGGCCGCACACTGTTCACGATTTTGTAGCGGATAGAGCACGCGGCGGTTGTGCCGCCGACTTGAAAGGGAGTGCTGGTAGATGAGCTTTAGTGATCCTATCGCCGACATGCTTACGCGCATACGTAACGGGCAGGCCGTGGGCCGCCGCTATGTCCTGATTCCCTTCTCTGGAGTTAAGCAGGCTTTGGCCAAGGTTCTCCAGGACGAGGGCTATATTGATCGATACGAGACAGTGCGTGACGGCCGATTCCCCATGCTGCGTGTGTTTCTCAAGTACACGCGTTCGCAGGAGCCGCTAATTCAGGGGCTCAGGCGAGTGAGCAAGCCCGGGTGCCGGATATACGCCAAGAAGGATGAGATCCCCTGGGTGCGTTACGGGCTTGGGACTGTGGTGCTTTCCACCCCCAAGGGCGTACTGGCTGGCCGCGAGGCGCGGCGTCAGAACGTCGGTGGTGAAGTCCTGTGCGAGGTATGGTAAGTAACGGGCTGTCGTTGATCGGGAGGTAGTAACTGTGTCAAGAATAGGACGTATGCCCATTACCGTGCCTGGTGGCGTGCAGGTGGGCATAGATGGACAGATGGTAACCGTTCAGGGCCCGAAAGGGACCCTGGCGATGGATGTGCACCCAAACATGCAGCTTAGTCTCGACGAGGGTACGCTGCAGGTGTCCCGTGCAGACGATTCCAAGCAGAATCGAGCCTTGCACGGCCTTACGCGCGCATTGCTCGCCAACATGGTCACCGGCGTATCGGATGGTTTTGTGGTGCGCCTTGTGATTAATGGCGTAGGCTATCGCGGTGAGGTACAGGGTAACGTTCTGACTCTGTATGTAGGCTACAGCCATTCGGTGCGGATTGAGGCGCCTGAGGGAGTGTCTTTCGAGGTCGACCGCAGTGGGCGCCAGATTGCTGTGATGGGCGCCGACAAGGCACTGGTGGGAGAGACTGCCGCGCGGATTCGTGCGGTGCGCAAGCCCGAGCCATATCATGGCACTGGCATCGCGTACGAGGGTGAGACTATCCGTCGTAAGGCAGGAAAGGCCGGCCGGACTGGAGGCGGTAAGTGAGTAACACACAACGAGTTCATGAGGCGCGCCTGCGCCGGCATCGGCGTGTTCGCAGTAAAGTTTCTGGTTCTGCGGAGCGTCCCCGTCTGAATGTGTTTCGGAGCCTGGAGCATATCTATGCGCAGGTCATCGACGATGTGGCAGGACACACTTTGGCTGCAGCGTCTACGATTGATCGCGAGCTGAGCGCTCAGTGCGCCGGTCTTAACAAGACCGATTGCGCGCGCGTTGTCGGAAAGGCGATTGCCGATCGTGCCAGGGCTGCCGGCGTGAGTGCGGTGGTCTTTGATCGCGGCGGTTACCAGTTTCATGGTCGGGTTAAGGCTCTGGCGGAAGCGGCGCGTGAGGCCGGTCTGGAGTTCTAGTACGCGTCTGATGTTTCACCTGCCGTTAGGGGCGGGGATAGCGAGGAGAGATATATGAGCGATAGAAACAGGTACGACGAGTACGGCGAAGGCGAAGAGCTCCAGGAGCGAGTGGTGAGCATCGACCGCGTGGCCAAAGTGGTCAAGGGTGGTCGGCGGTTTGGTTTTCGCGTGCTGGTCGTGGTTGGAGATGGTGCGGGGCGCGTTGGCGTCGGCGTGGGCAAGTCCCGTGACGTGCCCAGCGCCATTCGCAAGGCCGTGGAGCGGGGTAAGAGCCGTATGGTGTCGGTGCCCCTCTTTGGCAGGACGATTCCGCACGACATCACGACACGTTATGGGGCAGCTCAGGTGATGCTCAAGCCTGCTTCCCCCGGAACGGGCGTTATCGCCGGCGGTGGAGTGCGCGCCGTCGTGGAAGCTGCAGGCGTGCACGACGTGCTAAGCAAGTCGCTGGGTAGCGATAACTCGTTCAACGTTGTGATGGCGACGTTCAAGGCACTGCAGGAGCTTAACGCTTTTGAGGAGCGCGCGCAGGCGCGCGGCAAGAGCATGGAAGAGCTTTTGCCTCCCTGGAGGGTTGTACGCAATGGAGAATAAGACTTTGCGCATCACCTATGTCAAGAGCGCAATCGGCTATGACAAACGCCAGAAGGCAACCGTCAAGGCTTTAGGACTGCGACATCTGGGCGATACTGTCGAGCAGAAGGCCACGGGCCCGATTCTCGGGATGGTCGCCAGTGTGAGGCACCTGGTCCAAGTCGAAGAGGTGGCATCATGAAGTTGAACGATCTCAGACCGGCGGACGGTGCCAAGTCCAAGCGCAAGCGCCGAGGCCGGGGTATCGCTGCCGGTCAGGGCAAGACCGGTGGCTTTGGCACCAAGGGACAGGGTTCGCGCACGGGCCGCGGCGGGCACATCTTCTTTGAGGGTGGCCAGTTGCCGATGGTGCGCCGGTTGGCGCAAAAGCGCGGTTTCCGCAACGTGAACCGGATAGAGTACGTTCCGGTGAACGTGGGTGATCTCGGCGGATTTGAGGCCGGCACGGTCGTGGATCCCGAGATTCTGGTGGCGGCTGGTCTAGTCAAGGACACACATGCCCCGATCGCGGTGCTGGCCGACGGCGAGCTTGATCGCGCCTTGACTGTGCGCGCCGACAAGTTCTCGGAGCAGGCGCGCGCCAAGATTGAGGCAGCCGGTGGCACGGTAGAGGTGTTGAGCTAGCACACCTCCGTAGGTTGTGCCAAGCATCGTTGGGAGATACCCATGCTGCAAGCAGTATCCAATGCGTTCAAGCTGCCGGATCTGAGGAAAAAGCTCATCTTTACGGTGGTCATCCTCGTGATTTACCGGTTTGCTGCACACGTGCCGATTCCGGGTGTGAACCTGGAAGCGATGAGGGCCATGTTCCAGTCGAACCAGTTGCTGGGTCTACTGGACATGTTCTCCGGCGGAGCCATGTCGAACTTTTCGGTCATGGCTCTGGGGGTGTATCCCTATATCACGGCTCAGATCGTGTTGCAGTTGCTGACGCCGATCATCCCTTTTCTCGAGCGGTTGAGCCGTGAGGGCGAGGCGGGACGCGACAAGATCAACCAGTACACGATGCTTCTGACGATACCTTTGGCTCTGTTGCATGGGTTGGGGCAGACCTCGTTGCTGGCGCAGTCAGCCACCGCAGCCGGACCGGCGATCACAGACTTTGGTCTGAGGGCCGGCACCTGGTTGCCGACTATCGCCACGCTGTTGACACTGACGGCAGGCACGATGCTCGCGATCTGGTTGGGCAAACTCATCGATGATGAGGGTATCGGAAACGGTATCTCGCTGATTATCTTTGGTGGCATCATCTCGGGCATACCGCAGCGTCTGGCCCAGATGGCCGTGACCAACCCGTGGTCGATACTGGTGTTTCTGATCATTACGGCAGTCACCGTAGTCGGTATTGTGATGGTACATGAGGGTCAGCGTCGTATCCCGGTGCACTATGCCAAGCGCGTGCGCGGCAACCGTATTTACGGGGGCCAGAGTACGCACGTGCCGCTCCAGGTAAACTCGGCTGGCATGATCCCTCTGATTTTCGCCGTGTCGATCATGATGCTGCCCGGTATCGTGTCCAGTTACTTTGTGAACTCTGGCACCGCGTGGGTGGCAAGCGTCGCCACGGGGATCTCGCGGCTTTTTAGCACCACTGGCGCCTTCTACTGGCTTTTGTACTTTGTACTGGTGGTGGCGTTCACCTACTTTTACACCGATGTTATCTTCCAGCAGCAGGATCTGCCCGAGACACTGCGCCGGCAGGGCGGTTTCGTGCCCGGCATCCGGCCTGGTGCGCGAACAGCTGAGTATCTGCAAGGCGTGGTGCGCCGGATCACACTGGTGGGGGCACTGTTCCTGGGGGTAATTGCCATTCTCCCCTTTGCCGTGCAGATATTTACCGGGACCAGTGAGATGCTGATTACCAGCACGGGGCTGCTGATTGTGGTGGGCGTGGTCCTTGACACGATGAAGCAGCTTGAGGCGCAGCTGATGATGCGGCACTATGAGGGCTTTATCCGGAGGATGAGGTAAACAACATGGTTGATGTCATTCTTCTGGGCGGTCCTGGAGCTGGCAAGGGAACGCAGGGCGAGTTGATGGAGTCATGGCTCGAGAATCCTCGCGTATCCAGCGGGGACCTGTTCCGCGACAATCTCTCACGGGAGACGGAGCTAGGTCGCCAGGCCAAAGTGTATATGGAGCGTGGAGAGCTGGTGCCCGATGAGATTACGATTGGCATGGTGGCCTCGCGCATATCGCAGCCCGACTGTGCACAGGGCGTTGTCTTTGATGGTTTTCCACGGACTGTGGCTCAGGCCGCGGCACTGGATCAGCTGCTGAAAGACATGGGCCGCCGGGTTGATGTGGTACTGAATATCGCGGTCTCTGAGGATGTCTTGTTGCAGCGGTTGGCGGGTCGCTGGACCTGCTCCCGGTGCGGCGCCATCTATCACAGATTGTTCAGCCCTGAGAAGGTGGAAGGCGTCTGCGACGAGTGTGGCGGGACGCTTTACCAGCGCGACGATGATAACCTGGCGACGCAACAGCGACGCATCAAGGTATATCAGGAGCAGACGGCGCCTTTGGATGAGTACTATCGCAGCCGCGGTGTTCTGGTGGACATTGACGGAGAGCAAGGTCCTGAGCAAGTCGCAGCGCAGATCAGGCAGGCGATAGAGGGTATTCTGTCGTAATGGACAGGATCGGACAAAGGTTGTAGAATATGGTGTCACGCCGTTCGCCGGAAGAACTCGAGAAGATGCGCATTGCTGGCCAGATTGTAGGCCGGGTTTTGGCGCGGATCTCTGAGATAGCGGTACCTGGCATGACAACAAGAGAGCTCGATGCTGTAGCAGAGTCGATTATCCGCGAGGCTGGTGGGATTCCGTCGTTTAAAGGCTATCACGGCTATCCTGCCAGTATTTGTGCGTCTGTAAACGAGGAGATCGTCCACGGCATTCCCGGAGACCGGGTGTTAGTGGAGGGTGATATCGTCAGCATCGATGT
>JAFGLK010000565.1 GCA_016928125.1 Anaerolineae bacterium | reverse complement strand
GCGGCTGGGTTTGCGAACGAGCCGTTTGACAGGCGGGATGGGCGGCGATAGAATGGGGGTCACTATTGGGCCTGAGGTCATGCTGATGAAAACACGTGTTCCGCTCGGACTTGTTCTGGTCGCCGCACTGCAGTTTGCGGCTCCCCTTGTGATCCCACCAGAGATGCTCCGGGGCATCGGCCCTGCTTTCTGGATTCTGATCGCGGCGGTGTTTGCACTGCTGGGCATCAACCTGTTGCGGCGGCGTGCCTGGAGTCGCGTGGCTACCATTTTCGTGCAAGGCTTTAACATCATTGTCCGCTTGTTGGTGATTCTGAGCAATGCGGCGCAGAGGAGCGGGAGCAACATCTCGCTGAACGCGACCTTGCTTCTCACCTTCGGCATCTCGGTGGCCCTCTCAGCTCTGATCCTCTACTATGTGGATCTGCCCGAGATCCAGATGGTCATGCAGTAGGCTTTCTCTTGGCCTCTCCTACATCGCCCGATCCCTACCTGTAGGGATCGGGCGATGTCTTTACAGCCTTCTAGACTTGCCAAACCCCTTCCCCAGACCGCGCCAACCCTTCCTCGGGAGTGCTCGGCCGCCCTGGACAGGCCTTCCATCCGCGCGTATATTGAAGGCTATGAGAGTACAGCTCATCTTCAACCCCGTAGCGGGGCCACGCGATGTCGCACACGATCTGGAGCAGGTCGTCTCCTTTCTGCGCACACAAGGCTGGGAGACTCGCTTGACACGCACCTTTGGTCCGGGCGACGCCACCACCTACGCGCGGGAAGCGGCCAACAGCGGCTATGACATGGTCGTTGCGGTCGGCGGCGATGGCACGCTCAGTGAGGTCGCCGATGGTCTGGTGGGCACAGAGTGCATCATGGGCGTATTGCCGGTAGGTACGGGCAATCTGTGGGCTCACATGCTCAATTTCCCGGTCTGGTCACCGATGTCTCGTTCGGCGCTTCTGGATGCAGCCAAGGTTCTGGTGGAGGGGCGCGTTCGTGTCGTCGATCTAGGGCGCGCCGGAGGGCGTTGTTTCGTGCTCTGGTTAGGTGTAGGATTCGATGCCCAGATTGCGCGGGATGTGGAGCCGCATCGAGACATTCGTCGTGGGTTCGGCAATCTGGCCTATGTTGTCAGCGGCCTGGCTCTGGGGCTCGCATTCCGAGGCACGCGGGCGACGGTGGTGGTCGATGGCCGAGCGATTCGCCAGCGCGTGATCTTGATCATCGCCGCGAATGCTCAGCTGTACGGCCCCTCTTGGCGTCTGGCGCCTCAAGCACAGCTGGATGATGGCCTGCTGGATCTGTATATCTTCAAGGGGGGCAGCATTCTCGATATCCTGCGCTACATCGGGCTCATCTTGTTGGGCAAGCACATTGGGCATCCCAAGATCGAATCCTACCGCGTGCGCCGGGTCGAGATCCGCGCTGGCAAGTCGCTGCCGTACCATGTTGACGGCAACCCTGCTGGGCACACGCCGGTGCACATCGAGGTATTGCCCAAGGCCTTGCGTGTGATCGTGCCGAATGAGGCAACCGCTGCGCTGTTCCAGGACGATCCTGGACACCAGGCATCCCAAACGTTGGCACAACGGATTTTCGAGCGTTTGCGATGGGAGCGCGAGCGCTGGCGTGAAGGAAATTAGCCCGGCTCCTGTATAGGGACTGACCCCGAATACGCGGACACGCGCTGCTTCGAATAATGTGATTGACTTGGGCGTCTTAGCAGTGAGACTTGACGACGCGGTAGCATATTTGGGGTGCGGTTTGGTTTGCCATTCAGTCGAAAATGTGGTATTCTCATAGTTCGTGCGTTGGCCCATGGTCCGACAGGGGGCCAGAGCGGGGAAACATCTGGCGATAGCCAGTGCTCTTTTTCAACCAAAGGCTCTTCCAGACGGAGGGACTTGTGACGGCTCGGGCGACGACGACGAGAGAGCACGTCGCGTTGCCGCCGGCGATTGATAACGGCAGAGTGCGTGAGCTCAGTTGCTCGACGGCCATTTTTGCTTGACATATAGATTCGGCGTGTGATATAATGATGGTGGTATGAATTCTTCCTCGCTGCTTAATCTGCCGCCACTGGAGAGAGACTTATATCGTTTAGACGATCGCTTTGAATCGGTGTGTGATATTTTGGTGCTATGAGGCACTTGGGATCCGCCGATGTCAATGCATCGGCGGATTACTGCGTGACAGCCTTGACAGCATTCGCTGTCCGGCGTATTTCTGAATTGGACGGTTAACGGCGCATGGTGGCTAATCTGAGTGAAAAAAACAAGTTGCTCCAGACTCTGCTGGAAAAAGCAGAGGAGAATGGCTATGTGACTCTGGATGACTTGATGCAAGCATTTCCAGAAGCTGAGGAGAATCTCGCGGAATTGGAGGACCTCTTTATTCATCTGAGCAAAGAGGGCATCCAGGTTCTGTATGACGACGACAAGCCAGCTGAGGATGACGGCGCTGAGAAAAGTGACGAGGGCGACAGCGACTCGGACGAGGCGCCGGCCCAGGTATCGTCGCTCAGCGAGATCGCGAGCGATGATACCGTCAGCTTGTATCTCAAAGAGATGGCCCGCGTGCCTCTGCTCACAGCGGAGCAGGAAGTATCTCTGGCCCGTCAGTATGAAGAGGGCCGACAGGCTCAAGCCGCTCTGAAGAAGAAGAGCGGACTCACTGAGGACCAGAAGGATGCGCTTTACATCAAGATTCGCCAGGGTGAGGGCGCGCGCGCACACCTGATTCGGGCCAACACACGTTTGGTGGTGAGCATCGCCAAGCGTTACCTGGGACAGGGCGTTCCTTTCCTTGACCTGATCCAAGAGGGCAACCTCGGCCTAATCAAGGCCGTGGAAAAGTTCGACTATCGTCGGGGGCATCGTTTCAGCACCTACGCGACCTGGTGGATTCGTCAGGCCATCACGCGGGCGCTGGCCGATCAGGGACGGGTCATCCGTCTGCCTGTGCATCTGAGCGATCGCATTCGCAAGGTCTATCAGGTGGCCCAACAGCTGGAGCAGGATTGGGGGCGCCAGCCTTCCCCTGAGGAAATCGCCCAGGAACTGGCGCTGCCGGCGCAAAAAGTGCAATGGATGCTCAAAGTCTCTCAGCGGCCGCTCTCCCTTGAGAAGCCGGTCGGCGAGGAAGAGGACAGCGAGCTGGGCAGTTTCATCCCGGACGACGATGCGCCCACCCCCTCGGATACAACGTATCAGCACATTCTCCAAGACAAACTGAACGACATCCTAACCAGTCTGACGCCACGCGAGGCGCGCATTCTGCGCCTGAGGTTCGGCCTCTACGACGGACGTAGCTATACGCTGGAGGAAGTCGGCCAGAAGTTTGGTCTCACTCGCGAGCGCATTCGTCAGATCGAGCACGAGGCCTTGGATCGGCTGCGACATCCTAGCCGGAGTCGCCAGTTGAGGGATTATCTGGTCTAGCATGTGCGCCTCAGATAGAGGCATACCATCGGATCGCCATCAAGAGCGCCAGGATACGCGTATCCTGGCGCTCTTTCATCTCCGCGGTGTGAACTTGCTCGGTCACCGCCTCTGTCCCATCCCGATCGGCAATGGTTCCATACCTACCCCTGGCCTCTTGAGCCTCCGCTCGTCTGCCCCTCTTGGAACACGATCGCTTGGTTCAATGCGGAGGACTCTTCCCCTCACAAGCTCGGCTCTTCAGGAATCGAGTACCGTCACCGGGCCGCGAATTCCACCCCACTGCAGCGG
>JAFGLK010000564.1 GCA_016928125.1 Anaerolineae bacterium | reverse complement strand
GGCCGCGCTGGGCGAGCGGAAGAGGGGCTGGCGCTGTTGGACGAGGCCCTGGAGCAGGTCGAGCGCACCGGCGAGCGCTGGGAGGAGGCCGAGTTGCGCCGGCTGCAAGGCGAGCTCCTGCGCCAGCGCGGCGACGATCCGGAGGCGGTGGAGGAATGCTATCGTCAGGCCATCGCCGTAGCGCAGCGACAGGAGGCCAGGTCGTGGGAACTGCGCGCCACCACGTCCCTGGCCCGCCTGCTGCGCGACCAGGGCCGCGCCGCCGAGGCGCGCGAGGCGCTCGCCGCGATCTATGGCTGGTTCACCGAGGGCTTCGATACGCCCGACCTGGTGGAGGCGCGGGCGCTGCTGGCGGAGCTGGGGTAGGGCGGAGTGCCACTCCGCCCACGGCCGAGCTGGAGCTCGGCGTTCCCCATGCTTGCTATAGCTCGCCCTGGTACAGCTTTTTCGCCACGATCTCGGCCAGCGCCGTGATCGGCCCCGTCGCCTCTGTGTCTGAGCGTCAGTGGCTCTTCTCGGCGATCTCGCCCTGGAAGACCCAGTCGCAGGGACCGCCGACGAGCTGGAAGGTGAACTCGATATACATCCCCCCATAGTCCCCATACCCGACGCCCTTGGCGTGTTCCATGCCGCTGTTGGGCCACTTGTCCGGGTCGGTCCACGGGTCGGTATGGCCATGGCCCATCCACCCCGAGCCATCTGAAACGGCCAACTTCCACTCAGCCTTCGCAGGGCCCCACCAGGCACCGTCGCCGGCGGAATAGGGGTGGTCCACAATGCAAGGGCCGGTCTGTCGCCAGGTGAGATAGCCTGTCACGGCCTCGGGACCCCCTGCGACGGGGCCTGTGAGGAGGCAATCCCAATGCTGGGCAGCGCCCGTCTCGTAGTAGCCACAGTCGAGCCCAACCTGGCCAGACTCACAGCCCACCATCTGAAAAACGAACGGCGTCGCCGTGCGGCCCGCCTGTACTGGCGCCGCCAGCAGGACGGCGCTCAGCAACGCCAGGACCACGGTCAACCACAGCCTGCGCGTTCCCATAGTGATCCCTCCCAATGCGTCATGTGCTTTTCAAGAGTCCAGTCGTGAATCGTATGACTCAGGCCACCGCTCCGGCACACCACCTCCTTCCGTGCGCGTATGCCTCCAGGCCACGGCCCTCATCTGTCCTAGCTGGCGGTCAGCTACCCCTGTCTCGCCCAGACGAGATGGGTTTGCCGCTGCCTCGACGCATGTCCCGCCCTGGTTCGTCTGGCCCCTCCTGGGCCGCGCCGGCTTGCGCCAATTCCCGCAAATGGGCGCAGAGCGCATCTACGCTGGCGAAGCCCTGCCGCTCGCCCGTGCGCGCATCCTCCAGCGACGCCCGCCAGGATTCCCCGCTCTCGGTCTGTGCCCGCCACAGGCGCAGCATGTAGGCCCGATAGCGGTCTGCGGCTTCTCGCAACATGGGTCGCCCCCCTCCGGCGTCATCTAGCGCCATCATCGCCGATCAATCTCAAGAGAATCTCAGGAAAACCTCAAGGGAATGGGACAATAGCGGGAGGTCAGCGGTTGACCTGCACATGCAGAAGCGATATGATCCGGCCAAAGGCAAAAGAGGGCACAACGTCTCGGCCGATCCAGGCCCGGGCTGCATCTGCGTGGACGCTGTCCCAGCGCGCTTGCGTTCTCAATGGGCGAGGGATCGCCATGGCTCACATCGCGATCAGGCTGCTCGGTGGGTTCCGTGTGACGGTTGAAGAGGCGCCGGCAACCGGGTTCTTCTCGGACAAGGTGCGGGCGCTGCTGGCCTATCTGGCGGTGGAGTGCGGCCGTCCCCATCGCCGCGAAAGCCTTGCCGGGCTGCTCTGGGCCAACTATCCCGAGCCTCGCGCGCGAGCCAGCCTCAGCCAGGCGCTTCTGGGGTTGCGCAAGGCCCTGGGCGGGGATAGCCCCTGGCTGGCGGCGACGCGCGAGACGCTCCAGCTCTGCCCCACGGACGAGTGGTGGATCGACGCGGCCCAGTTCGAGGCGCTGCTGCGGGCCGGTCGGTCTCACGCCCACGCCCATCCTACACCGTGCCCGGAATGCGCCGAACGCCTGGAGCGCGCGGCGCGCCTGTACGAGGGCGAGTTCCTGGCAGGCTACTCTCTGGACGACAGCCCCGATTTCGAGGAGTGGCTTTTGCTGCGGCGCGAGCGCTATCGCCGCCAGGCGGTCGAGTGCCTGCGAGCGTTGGCGGCTCTGGGCGAGCGCGACGACGACCCGCGCGGGGCTCTGGCTCATGCCCGCCGCTGGGTCGAGTTGGAGCCTCTGGATGAGGCGGGCCACCGGCAACTGATGCGCCTGCTGGCGCGATCAGGCCAGCGCTCCGCGGCGTTGGCGCAGTACGAGGCCTGCCGCGGAGCGCTGGCGGACGACTTGGGCATCGAGCCGGAGGTCGAGACGACGGCGCTCTATGAGGCCATCCGCAACGGCACGCTGGCGCTGCCCCAGGCCGAGGTTACGGCGGCCCGGCCCGAATTGGAGCAGCCGTCTGAGCCCCCCATGCCCCTTTTCGTGGCCCGCGAGCAGGAGCTGGCCCGCCTCGATGGGTGGCTCAACGAGGCGCTGGCCGGGCGCGGGCGGGTCGGCTGGGTGGCGGGCGAGCCGCCAGCGCGCGGCGGGCGCCTTGAGCCGTGGTCATGCCCAACGCCTGCGCCAGGTCGTTCCGGCCGCGCTGGAGGCCCTGCTCCGCGTGGGACCCGCTCTGATCGACACACTGCTTCCCAGGGCGACCGTGCTCGAATGCGCTCAGGCCTTGGCCGATGGCGGTGAGTGGCTCACGCAGGTGCAAGAGGCGCTGGCCCATCCGTCTGGCGTGGCTTCACAGGCCGCCCTGTGCGACCAGGCCACACGCGTCTTGCAGGCCCTGTCGCGCAGCCATCCCGTGCTCCTCATCCTGGACGACCTGCAGTGGGCGGATCGGGCGTCCATCAACCTGCTCTTCCATCTGGCGCGGCAGTTGGCCGGGCAGCGTATCCTCCTCTTGGGCGCCTATCGCCCCGAGGAGGTCGCCGCAGGGCGTGATGGCCGGGTCCACCCCTTGCAGCCTGTGCTGTACGAGCTCCAGGCGCTCTGGGCGGAGAGCCTCGTGGATCTGGGGCTGGCTGAGGGCCGCGCCTTTGTGGAGGCGTTGGTGGACAGTGAGCCGAATGATCTGGGGCCCGCCTTTCGGGAAGCCCTGTATCGCCACACGGGCGGGCATGCCCTGTTCAGCGTGGAGCTGCTGCGCGCGATGCGGCAGCGCGGCGACCTGATGCGCGATCGCGCAGGGCACTGGGTCGCTGGGCCGGCGCTGGACTGGCGGCGCCTGCCTCCGCGCGTGGAGGCAGTCATCGCCGCGCAGATCGCCCGACTGCCGCGCGAGGATCAGGCGTTGCTCACGGTGGCCAGCGTGGAGGGGGTCGAGTTTCACGCCGAGGTGGCGGCGCGGGTGCTCGAGTGCGGCGAGGCCGCTGTGATGGCCGCATTGAGCGGCGCACTCAGCCGGGATCACCGCCTGGTGACCGCCCATAGCCTGCGCATCCGTGGCGAGCAGCCCTTCTCGGGCTACCGCTTCCGTCACGAGCTCTTCCAGCGCTATCTGTATGAGCGCCTTGATCCGGTGCACCGGGGCCGCCTGCACGGCGAGGTAGCAGGCGCGCTGGAGGCGCTGGGGGCCGCGCCGATCGGCGCGCCTGACTGGACAGACACCACCGCGGCCCTGAGCGACAACTTTGATGACCTCCAGGGCGCTCCGGAGAGCATCGTCTCCGAGGTGCAGTTGGCCTGGCACTGGGAGGAGGCCGGGCTGGCGGAGAAGGCGGCGCTCTGCCGCATGCGTGCAAACAGGAGGATTCAGCAGCTGTCCTTCGCCTACGAGGAGACCCTCACGCACGCTACAAAAGCGCTGGAGTTGCTCGGCACGCTTTCCGAGAGCCCTGAGCGGGCTCGGCAGGAGATCGTGGCCTACTACGGTCTGGGCTGCGCCTGGGGTGGAATCAAGTCGTACATGGCCCCCGAAGTGGGACAAGCCTTCCGCAACATGCTCGAACTGGCCGAGCAACTCCGCGATCCATTGCTAACCTCCACCGCTCTAGTATGTTTGAGCTTCCACCACTGCGAGCGCAGCGAGCCGGACCAAGCTCTCGCGCTGAATCGGCGCGCGGTGCCTCTGGCGCAGGGGGGGCCGGCGGAGTGGGTGCTGTACGTCCAGGGCGCGTTGGCCTGGACCCTGGTGCACCGCGGCGACTTTTCGCAGGCCGCCCGGCTGCTCGAGCCACTCTCCGCTGCCCTGCTGCACAGCGGCACCATCCTGCCCTGGTCGGCCCACTTGAAGTATCTGCTGGAGGTGCCCTGGGCGATCTGGTCCATGGGCCATCCCGACCGCGCCCTGGAGATCGTGCGCGTGGCGCAACAGATGATGGAGCGGGAGAGCGGCAGATTCGGGGTTGGCTTTGATGTCGTCGTGTTGTGCGATCACACCTGCTTCGTCCGCCAGTTGCGCCGCGAGGTAGAGGGGGTCGAACGGGGCCTGCAGACGATGCTGCCCCTCATAGAGCAGGGGCGTTGCCCGCCCTGGCAGCTTCCGCTAGTTGACTTCTTCCAGGGCTGGGTGCGCGCCCAGCGCGGCGGGCTAGAGCAAGGCATCGCCGAGATGCGCCAGGCCACGGCCGACCTGGCGCAGATCCGGCTGCTGCGGCAGCCGCGCTACAAGGGCTACCTGGCGGAGGCCCTGGCGCAGGCCGGTCGGGTGGACGAGGGTCTGGCCTTGCTCGATGAGGCGCTGGCACAGGTGGAGCGCACCAACGAGCGCTCCTGGGAGGCCGAACTGCGCCGCCTGCAGGGCGAGCTGCTCCTGCAGCGCCGCGACGACCCCGAGGTCGTGGAGGAATGCTACCGCCAGGCCATCGCCGTGGCGCAGAGGCAGCAGGCACGCTCCTGGGAACTGCGCGCCACGACCTCGCTCGCGCGCCTGCTGCGGGATCAGCGGCGGATCGCCGAGGCGCGCGAGGCGCTCGCCGCGACCTATGGCTGGTTCACCGAGGGATTCCATACGCCCGACCTGGTGGAGGCGC
>JAFGLK010000009.1 GCA_016928125.1 Anaerolineae bacterium | reverse complement strand
TGGCGTTGAAAGGTTGGGTCCTGCGCGGCGAAGGCATGCGAACCCCGTCAGGTCCGGGAGGAAGCAGCGGTAAGCATTCACCTTTGGGCGACACAGGCATGCCTGGCCTGAGCTTGACGAGAGGGCTTTACCGCGGGCTACACGACAAAAGAGGGTGCGCGGCCATTGCTTTCGATGAGGCGGGTAGCGTCTACTACCTGCCTCTTTTTGCTTCCCGGTTCGGCACCCTATCTATGCGGGTGCTGATAGCAGCATAGCGCCTGGCCGTAGGCGCCTGGGTTGAGACAGTGTATTGTGAAACGTAAGCTGATCCGACGCTGGAAAAGGGAACGTCCAGCTGTGCGGCCGTCACGCGCTGCCGGCGCGCACGCTTGGGAGACCGGGCTCGTCTTGATCCCCATCGCTGTGGCGATCGTGCTGGCCCTGACCTATGTGGCCACGCAGCAGACCATCTGGGTCGAGATCAACGGCACCTTGGTCAGGCAGCGATCTCATCAGCGCACCGGAGATGCGATCTTGCGGGAGTTGGGCATCACGCTTCTGCCCGAGGATCTGATCGAGGTGCCGCCCCGAGATCGCTTGCTGGCCGGCTCGCCGATCGTGGTGCAGCTCGCGCGACAAGTGCTGCTGGTGCACGATGGGGGCATCACGCGGGTGGCCAGCCACGCCACAGATGTGGAGGGAGCGCTGCGTGACACGGGCGTGGTCATCTTCCCTCATGATGTACTGCTGGTGGAAGCCGAGGTCTGTTCGCTCCAGACGCCTCTGTCACCACCTTCCCTGACCGGATACGGGAGAGCCACGGACATCGTCGCCGCCATCAGACGGCCTATCCGTTTGCGTGTCAAGCGAGGCATCCCTCTGACGGTACATGACGGGGCCTTCCCGATCACCTTCTACACCACGGCGCGAGTCGTTAGCGACGCTCTGTACGAACGTGGCCTGCTCATCTATGCGGGAGACGAGCTCTTTCCCGATCAGAGCACAGAGATCACACCCGGCCTGCAAGTCTACATCCAGCGTTCCAAGCCACTCACGATGGACATCGGCGGCGCGATGAAGATGCTGCGGACCCGCCTCGAGACCGTGGATGAGCTCCTGCGGGCGGAGGGCATCGCGCTAGGCGAGGACGACTATATTACCCCGGCGCTGAGCGCGCCCATCGAGCGTGACCTGCATATCGCCCTGGTGAGGGTGCTCATCGAGCGCTACATTGAAGAGATCCCCGTGGCCTTTGAGACACGCTGGGAGCCCGATGCTGAACTGGAGATCGACCAGCGCCAGACAGCGCACTGGGGTCAAGAGGGGGCCCAGAGACGCCGCTTGCGGGTGCGCTATGAAAACGATAAAGAGGTCACGCGAACCCTTGAGCAAGAGTGGCTCGCGCGCGAGCCCATCGATCGGGTGATCAACTATGGCACCAAGATCGTGCTGAGGCAGCTGGATACACCCGCAGGCCCGGTCACCTATTGGCGGCACCTGCGCATGCTGGCCACCTCCTACAATGCGCCCACCGCCGGCAAGTCTACCGGCCATCCTGCCTATGGCATTACCAAACTGGGCTGGCGGGCGCAGAAGGGCGTGATCGCCGTCGATCCGAGGGTTATCAAACTGGAGCAAGAGATCTACGTCCCCGAGTATGGTTTGGGCGTCGCCGCAGATACGGGCAGCGCGATCCGGTGGCGCCGCGTAGACCTTTGCTATGATGACGACAACCTCATCTTGTGGCATCGGTGGGTCGATGTCTACCTTCTCGGGCCGGTGCCCCCTGCCAACGAGATCAACTGGATCATCCCGAATGAGCCCAGAGAGCGGGAAACATAGCTCATGAACGTGCGAGAGGTTTTGCGCCGCTATGATCTGCGACCGTCCAAGGGCCTTGGGCAGCACTTTGTGGTCGATGAGGCGGTTTTGGATCGCATCGTCGAGGTGAGTGCTCTGGACGATACCGATCTCGTGCTCGAGATCGGCCCTGGGCTTGGCAGCTTGACCTGGCGCATTGCAGAGCGCGCGGCGTGTGTGGTGGCTGTAGAATTGGATCGCAAGCTCCTGCCGGTTCTAGACGAGATCCTGGCGCCCTATAGCAACGTGCACATCGTGCAGGGAGACATTCTCGAACTGGATCCGGCCGATACGCTCGCCCAAGCTCTGCCCGCCAGCCCGATCCCGCTCCGCTACAAGGTAGTGGCCAATCTGCCCTACTATATCACCTCGGCCGTGACGCGGCATCTGCTCTCCACGCACACGCGCCCGACCGAGATGACGCTGTTGGTGCAGCGTGAGGTGGCGCAGCGGATCGTGGCGGGTCCCGGAGACGCAAGCTTGCTGGCCATCAGCGTGCAGGTATACGGCACGCCCGAAATCGCCTTTCGCGTTCCTAGGAACGCCTTCCATCCCCGGCCCAAGGTCGACTCGGCCGTGCTGCGCATTGAAGTGGATGCCTGCCCAATGGTGCCGGAGGATGAGCTGGACCACTTTTTCCGTGTGGCAAGGGCGGGATTCGCACAGAGACGCAAGCAACTGCACAACAGCTTGGCGCACAATCTAGAACTGAGCCATGACGATGTGCTGATGGGACTGGAGCGAGCTGGAATCTCTGCGGAAAGGCGTGCTCAGACATTGAGCCTCGAGGAATGGGTGTGTCTAGCCCGCTGTCTGCCGGACTAGATCATGTCGCCCAAGGAACCGGAAAAGCGATGACGATGATGCGATGGGTATTGCTCCAGTTGGGCCAGCAGGTCAGTAGCGTGAGACGCTGATCGTCCGTGGGCAGAATCCAACGTAGGTTGTCCTGAAGCACCTCAGGCGGAGCGCCTTTGATCGGGATGCGATACTTGACGCTGACCTGGTAGCGATACGGGATATCCCCAACCCACACGTAGATGTCATCGCCCGGCTGCAGCTTGTAGAGATCGCGAAAGACCTCACCGCGGATATTGTTGTGCCCGGACATCACGGTGTTTCCGACGTGCCCGACGCGAGCCATGCCACGATGAAAGCCAGCCGCATAGTCGGCGACTTCCCATACTCTGCGCACCTCATTCCCTTCCATGATCTCCTTGATGCCTACCGACACCACGGGCGCATCCAGACCGATGGCCGGGATGGTGATGCGCGTGGGATCGCTTTCGGATGGCTTGTGGACCGGAGTAGGGGTGACAGTCGGCGTCCATGTCATGGTGGGGATGGGAGTTGGCGTAGGAGACGAGGTGATGGTAGGCAAGGGCGTGTTGCTCGGAACCGCGCTGGGCGTGGATGATGGCGGGGGCGTCGCAGTGGGCGACGTCCAGGCATGGGGCAGGGGGCCAGCCAAGGATGCTCCGGGTGTGCTGGGCGAAGGCGACGGGATCGGTTCGGCCGGCTTGGACCCCAGAACCACGCTCCCCAGCAGACCGCTGAGCCACAGACACCCCACGGTCACCCCGATCAACCACACCGCCCTGACGAGGGGCAACCCATTGACCCGCTTCACATCCGCCCTCCCATGGCCATGTCCATCTGAGACATCACTTTAGCATCAAGCAGGCCGGCAGCCAAAAGATGCATGCATCATACGCGAGGCTTTGACAGCCAAGGCCAGCCATGCAATACTTGGCCTGTTTGCGCCGAGCCTGGAGGTGAGGATGCTTTCGATCGCAGGACAGACGCTCGATCCGCGTTTGATCATCTTTGACAAAGACGGCACCCTGATTGCGTTTGATCTGATGTGGAAGACCTGGTATGCGCACCTGATTGGGGCGCTGCGCCAGCAGGTTCCTTTCAGCGCCACGATGGAGCGTGCTCTGGCAGAGACACTGGGGGCGGGCTCAGAAGAGCCTTCCTGCACCGATGGGGAGTGGGATCCCGATGGCCCCTTGACCCTCGCCTCGACGGGCGAGGTCAGGCTTCTCATCGCCGGCATCATCTATCGCTATGGCCACAGAACCTGGTCTGAAGCCTTGCGCAGCACCCAGCAGGCCGAGGGGGAAGCGCGTGCCGCCTTGGAGGGATACGACTTGCTGCAGCCGATCGGGCCGCTGCGCGAGCTGTTCGAGCGACTTGCTCAGGCCGGCATCCTTCTAGCCATCGCCACAGCCGATGACCGACGGCCTACTGAGGACGCTCTCGCCCGGCTGGGGATTGCCTCCCTATGCGCCGCGTGGGTTTGCGGCGATGATGGCATTCCGCTCAAGCCGGCGCCTGACATGGTTCTGAAGATCTGCCACGACCTCCAGATTGCCCCCGAGGACACCATCATTGTGGGCGACACCGTCTCCGACCTGGAGATGGGCCGTTCTGCGGGCTGCGGCTGGGTGGCCGCCGTGACCTCAGGCGCGTTGAGGCGCGAGCATCTGGCGCCCTATGCTGACCTGGTGATCCCCGATATCCACGCAATAGAGATCCTCTCGCCATGACGATCGCCTCTCGCTATCAGGGCTTTATCCTCGATCTCGACGGCACCGTGTACCTCGGCGAGGATGCGCTCCCGGGCGCGTGCGAGACGATCGCCGCCCTGAGGAAAGCGGGTCAGCGAGTGCTCTTTGTATCGAACAAGCCGTTGGAGCCCCGTGCCAACTATGCGGCCAAACTGACACGGCTAGGCATTCCCACGCCGGCGGAGGATGTGGTCAACTCGACCAGAGCCTTGGTGCACTATCTGCGAGACTGTTGCCCCGGGGCCGGCCTGTACGTGATCGGGGAGCCGCTGTTGCTCGACGAGTTGCGCGCCGACGGGCTCAGGCTGATCGAGCGCCTGGATGAGATTGAGGTGGTAGTGGCCTCCTTTGACCGGACGCTCACCTATGCCAAGCTCAATCTCGCCCATCAAGCGCTGGTGCGCGGTGCGCGCTTTTTCGCCACCAACGCCGATCCTACCTGTCCCATGCCAGGGGGCGCCCTTCCCGATTGCGCTGGCGTCATCGCCTTTCTTGAGGCAACCACAGGCCGCAGGGTCGAGATGGTGGCTGGGAAACCTTCCAGGCACATCCTGGAGGCCGCCCTGCGACGCCTGGGACTCGTTGTTGAAGAGTGCCTGATGGTGGGAGACCGTCTGACGACCGATATCGCCATGGGCCAGGGGGCAAGCATGGATACGGCCCTGGTCTTGACGGGAGTGACCACCCGCGCCATGCTCGCAGAGAGCGCCATCCAGCCAACCTATGTTTTGGAGAGCGTTACGGACCTGCTCTTGTCGGGGGTCTGCGCATCATGAGAGGCGACACATGCGATAGTCGTCCCAGTGCTGGAATCCCAATGCGTCATAGGCATGTCGCGCTGGCGCGTTGTCCATCCTCACATCCAATACCACCTGCGGCCTGATCTGGAGCTTCTCCTGGCACAGGGCGGAGACGACGGCCTTGGCCAGCCCGCGACCGCGATAGCTGGGTACTGTGTAGACAGCGCCGAGCTGAGTCACCTGGGGGATGTCGGCCTCGGTGGCCACCATCGAGACGAGTTTCCCGTCGCACTCGGCCACAAAGGCCCCTCGCTCAATGTAGCGCCGCGCCAGGCGCAAGCACCAAGCCTTGCTGATCTGGCCTGGCCCCGTGCCAAAGTACTCCACGTCAAAGGCGCACCGCAAACTGGCCACCGCAGGGACATCGCGAGCAGTGGCGCGGCGGACGCCTTCAGCCTGGAAAGGGCGGAAAGTGGCCCTATCGAGACCACATAGATGGCCAACCTCGTCATAGCTGATCCGAAAGCCCATCCCCTTGAGCCGCGGCCAGAGTGGATCGACCTTCTCGCAGGCGCCCATGAGCCAGCGAACATAACGATGGCCCATGTCGGCAAACAAGGCCTCCATCGCCCCGTCATCGCAATAATGCGGGAGCCAACGCCCATACTGGTAGAACCCCTGCACCGCGACGACTTGGCCTTCGTGTCGGTACCCAATCAGGGTCAGATGATCTTGTCCCTCCCCTGCGCGGTCGGTGCGTTGATAGAGATCGTCCAGGAGCAGGATGTTCTGCAAATAATGGTCCGCCAGGTAGGTTTTGATCTCCGAAAGGGACTCGCGACCGATCCGCTCCAACATAGGGTCAATCCTGGGAAAAATGCCATGTGCCATCGCTCGGCGCAGATTCTGGCCCGTGATCGGATGATGATCCCCAATGCGGTGAAGCATCCTCACTTGACAGGCGCCTCGGCGACGGCATAATCGATCTTGATCTCGTTTTGGGAGAAGAGCACTTGCGAATTCAATTCCTGGGGGCGGTACGCACAGTCACCGGTTCGATGTTCCTCATGACGGTGAACGGGAGTCGCATTCTGGTCGAGTGTGGCCTGTTCCAGGGCCACCGTCAAGAGGCCTTTGAGCGCAACCGCAACCTGCCCTTTGATGCGTCTGCCATCGATGCGATGGTGCTATCGCATGCGCACATCGATCATAGCGGCAACATCCCTAACCTGGTGCGCTCTGGGTTTGGCGGCAACATCTATACGACATCGGCCACCCGCGATCTATGCAGCTATATGCTGCGAGATTCGGCGCACATTATGGAAGCGGATGTTGGCTATGTCAACAAGTATCGCCGTCGGAAAGGGCTCCCGCCAGCCAAGCCGATCTATACCATCGAGGACGCAACGCAGAGTCTAACCCACTTTGTGAGCCTGGACTATGAGCGCAAGATCTGGATCGGGCCGCATGTGGCTTTGACATTCTACGATGCGGGACACATTCTCGGATCGGCGGTGTGCGCCTTTGACATCCAAGAGCAGGGGCGCAGCTACCGCCTGCTCTTCACCGGCGATCTCGGGCGGCCCAATTTGCCCATCTTGCGGGATCCACAGCCGGTCTCAGATGTGGATTACCTCATCACCGAGAGCACCTATGGCACACGGTTGCACGAGACCATCGAGGATGCGGAGACCAAACTGAAGCAGGTGGTAAACGAGACGGCCGCGCGCGGTGGCAAGGTCATCATCCCCGCCTTTTCCGTAGGGCGTACCCAGGAGATCGTGTACGCGCTCCATCGTCTGGTAGACGCCGATCAGATCCCGCGCCTGCCGGTCTTTGTCGACTCGCCGCTCTCGGTTAACGCCACCGAGGTCTTTCGTCTGCACCCCGAGTACTATGATGAAGAAGCGCGCCAGTTTATGCTGGAGGATCAGGACCCCTTTGGCTTTGGACAGCTACGATATATCCGGCAAGTTGAGGAGAGCAAGGCGCTCAATGATCGAAAAGATCCCATGGTCATCATCAGCGCCTCAGGCATGTGCGAGGCCGGACGCATCTTGCACCATCTCAAGAACAACATAGAGGACAGCCGCAATACCGTGCTCTTTGTGGGCTTTCAGGCGGAACACACTTTGGGGCGCCGGATCCTGGAGGGACACGAGCAGGTCCCGATTTTCGGCGAGCCGTATACGCTCCGAGCGCAAGTCGAGAGGATCGATGGCTACAGCGCCCATGCGGATCGCAACGAGCTACTGGATTACATCCAGAAGCTGAGACCGTCGCGGCTCAAGCGCGCCATAGTGGTCCACGGCGATGAAGAGTCCTCTCTCGGCTTTGAGCAGGCGCTCCACGATATTGGGGTGCGCAAGACAAGGGTGCCCGAGCTTGGGGAGCGCGTGACGATCTGATGACGCCTGCCGGGGCGCATCGCAGATCAGTATGGAGATGGGTCGCCCCGTGATCGGCCTCTCGGAGAGGCAGTTAACCCTTGCCCAGCGCTTGCTCCCAGTGGGAAAGAGCGCACATGCTGCCAAGGCTCATCGGGCTCCTGGGTTACCAGCCAGATCTCATCCGCCGAGAAGGCAGAGCGGCAGCGGTGTTCGAGGCTTTCCAGTGGGAAGGTGCTCAGTGCCTTGTCGGTCAGGCCCAACGCCAGGGTGACATGCGGTCGGAATTGTTCCGTATTGCGAACCTCGCTGCGCTCATCGGCGAACTCGATGTGACGGGACAGGAGATCCAGTAGATCAGCGTGTAGCGCCGTAGAGCGATGTGCATCGAGAACCCCCAGATAGACTGCATTGCTATCTGGCTCACGCGAGGCCTCCAGTCCTGCGAGGCGAATCTCGAACGGCTCATGGCGTCGACAGACGCGTTGTATGTCGCCTAGTGCTTCAGAACCGTCGATGCCGGGCTTGAGCGCAAAAGGGCCCAAGAGCGTGATGTGATAGCCCATCACGGGCTTGGTCGTACCGGCCAAGCCGAGAAAGAGATCCTCAATCTTGTTCTCGATCTCTCGCGGCACGCGGATCACGAGAGCATAACGCGTGCGATCAGCCACCGAGCGCGTCGTCTGATTGGCCACGGCACTTCCTCTGGACCAAGGGTGCCAGATCGCTGTCCCGAAGGTCAGGCCGGGCTGAGCCCTGCGGGTTGCCCGCCAGCCCTCAAGTGGATCCCCCCTCGAACTGCGCCTGAACTTGGACAACATCCCCCATTTGTCATAGTCTAGTCGCAATATGCCGCCTTGTACAGGCGTTGAGCTTGCGCGCCCTCTCGCTTAGCAACCGCTTGCCATTGCGAGCATGAACGCCAATGCCCGCATCAAGGAGCCAAGATTCCGAAAGGGGCAGCCGCTTGCGTAGCCCAACGCTGCAACAGGGCCAATTCCTCCTGGACCCGAGAGCGGATGGCCTCAGACACATCGAGTCGCTCATAGTCGGCCTCATCGAGCAGGATCTGCCTGCCGTCGGGCAGAACCAACAGGTCCAAGGCCAGATCGTGCCAGCGGACCTCGCTATCTGCGAGCTCGATAGGATGGATGATATTGCAGTACCAGCCTTTGAACCGCCCCAGTCGATCATAGATCGCAAAGATGTTAAACCAGCGCTCAGGATAGTAGTGCTCGATAAAGATATCGCCAGGCTGCAATGCAAATGGCCCCAGGCTGAGCGTGGTCGGCTCGGTCCAACGGCAACGAGCCACGAGATGGGCCTCATCGCCGTATACGATCTCACCCGGATAGCTGATCAGGGCTTGGCCATTGTGGCCCACCTTGGTGATGGTGACGCGCCGTTCGATCATGTTATACTCCCAAAGCGGTCAGGATCTCTTCGCGCAACTGCACAAAGCGCGCATCGGACTGGGAGCCGTCCCGCGGCCGCCGTAGATCCACACTCAGCTCGAGCACGATACGTCCGGGCCTGGACGACAGGACATAGATACGATCCGACAGATAGATGGCTTCGTCCACATCGTGCGTGACAAAAAGCACAGACTGTCGAAATCGCGCCCACACTTCCAGGAGCCAACGGCGCATGATGCGCCGTGTCAAGGCATCCAGGGCGCCAAAGGGCTCATCGAGGAGAATGGTATCGCGTTTGCACATGAAGGTGCGCATCAGGGCGGCCCGTTGGCGCATACCCCCCGAGAGAGCTGCCGGGTAGCTCTGCTCAAAGCCCTCCAGGCCGAAGAGCGGCAAGAGCGCGCGCGCCTCACGCCTGGCTTCTTCCAGAGCACGGCGACGATGCCCGTTCCAGGCCCAGATCGATTGGCTGCAAAGAGCCACCTCCGGCCCCAGGATAACATTGTCCAGCACGGTGCGCCATGGCAGCAGAAGATCGCGTTGGGGCATGTAGCCCGTTTCCCCGAGGCGGTTCGTATCGCGCTTCCCGTGCAGCAAGACCTCGCCCGCACCGGGCTGCATCAGCCCGGCGATGATATTCAACAACGTGCTTTTGCCACAACCGCTCGGCCCGATCAGCGTGACAAACTCTTGGGCGCCAGCTGACAATGAGACGTCATGCAGCGCCTCTACAACGCGGCCATCCACCCTAAACGCCTTGCTCACATGGCGTAGCTCGATCGGCAGGGAGGTCGTCAATCTGCGCCCCCATCCGGCCTATTCAGAGGTGGGCAGATACTCATTGGTAAAGGCCTCCATGGGATCGATGGGCTGCGTTAGCAGGTTATTCTCAGACAGCCAGGTGGCGAACTCGGACCATACGCTAGGGCTTTGCTGTCCCCAAGCGGGCGCGTCAGCCTGATAGCGGGGGCTCAACCAGGCTTGACTGGCCTTGACGAGCGCGGGATCGCTCTCGGGCGAGTGCTTGAGCAGGATCTCGGCGGCCTCCTCAGGATTCTCGATCGCATACAGATAGCCTCGCGAGGTGGCCCGGAGAAACTTCTCTACCAGGCGCCCCTTGCTCTGCAGCGTCTTTTCCCCAGAGATGATCACGGGTGTGTAATAGTCGGGCACGCACGAGCCGTACAAAGGAACCGCTGCGAGCTCGACGCCCTTCAGATCGGCCTGGACGCCATCCCAGGCCAGAAAGATCCAGGCCAGATCCACGCGCCCGGCCAGCAGCGCGGGAAAGGCATCAAAGCCCACGTCGATGAACTCGACTGTGCTCGCATCGGCGCCCTCGCAGGCCATCAGACCCTCGAGAATGGGGCGTTCGATGGGCAGGCCATAGGAGGCATACGTCTTGCCCTCAAAGTCTGCGGCCGTCTCAATGCCCGACTCTTCGAGGGCCGCAAAGGCCGACGTATTATGCTGGATGATAGCCGCAATCGATACCACCGGAATGTCTTGAGAGCGCGCGATGGTCACTTCCTCCTGAAAACTCACGCCGAACTCGGTGTTGCCAGCAGCCACTTGCTTGAGGGCGGCCGCCGGATCGGAAGGGATCTGGATCTCCAGATCGATGCCTTCCTCTGCGTACCAACCCTTGTCCAGGGCCACATAAAAGCCGGTATGATTGGTGTTCGGGACCCAATCGAGAGAGAGGACCGCCCCCGTCCTCCCTCCGATGCCTATGGTCTGACACGCGCTCAGCGTGAGCACACTCAACGCCACTGCGCATATAAAGACCAAGCGAAGAGCTTTGGATGGTTTGAGTATATATCTCATGTCTACTTCCTCCGCCAGACCTACCCTACAGTTCTTCCCACTGTTCGCGGCGCGCGGCCGTATAGTACCAGCGTAACGAAAGGCGCTCGATGCCCGCCACCAGGCCAAAGAGCAACAGGCTGAGCGCGGCGGTCACGGCAATGCTCACAAAGACCCAATCTGTGCGAAAGGAATTGGTTGAGCGCAGCATAAAGATGCCCAATCCCTTGCTCGCGCCGACCCACTCTCCCATGATCGCGCCCACGACGCTATAAGTGATGGCGATTTTGATCCCGGAAAACACCAGCGGCATTGCCCCGGGCAGGCGCACGAGGAAAAAGATCGTGCGCCGCGAGGCCCCCATGCTGCGCAAGAGCGCAGTGAGCTCTGGATCCACTGTGCGCAGGCCGTCTGCCGTGTTGACCACGATCGGAAAAAAGCAGACCAGGCCCACGACGATGATCTTGGGCCAGATGCCGTACCCGAACCAAATCACCAGCAACGGCGCAATAGCCACGATGGGCACTGTCTGCGAGGCAACCAGCAGCGGATAGAGCGCATTTCTGACCCAGGGGAACCAGTCGATCAAAAGCCCAAGGATCAGGCCTACGGTCAGGGCCAATCCGAATCCCCAGAGCGTCTCCTGAGCCGTCTGCCACAGATGCCCACCGAGCAGGTTCAGGGCCTCTCGAGCTGCAGCGGAGATGGCCAAGGGCGACGGCAGGAGATAATCCTCGATCTCCCAGTACCACACGGCCAGCTGCCAGATGACCAGCACGCCGAAGATCAGGAGCAGCGGCCCCAGCCAGCGAGTGTATGCCGATCTCATTCGGCGCCGAGGTATCTGTGCGTTTCGTCGTTCAGGCTGTTCAGACATCGGTCTCCCCACCTCTGGACGGTGGCGGCAGCGGACAGGCATTGGAGACGGTGATCACCATGACGGCTGGGCCCTGTTCGGCCGCGCGGGCAAAGGCTTCGCGCAGTGCCTCAAAGACCAGATCGTCCTCTCCCCAGGTGAGGGAGCTCATAGAACCCACTTGGCAGGGCAGCCCTCTCTCCCGTAGCACCGAAATCACCTCCTCGATGGGGCCCGTGATATCCTGCTGCTCCAAGGGATACACACTGACTTGTGCACTGATCCCGATCATTTGTCGATCCTCCCCACGAGTAGCGCGCCGTACTGGCGCAGCCCAAAACAATGCCGCCCGAACCATTCATAGCAGTCGGCCAACGCCAAACGCTTCAACTCAGGGCCAAAGAAAACCGACCCACCCCAGCGCACCGAGTCCAGAGGTTCGATGAGAGAGAGGAAGGATTCGGCGGTGTAGAGATGGGCATGGCGAAAGGGCGTGTTTTCCTCGCAAGCCTGCGCCAGGTAAGCCCGGCCGAAGCGGCTTTCCTTGTTCAGTACCCCCACCACCAGACGACCGCCCGGCGTCGTCACCCGGTACATCTCCTCAAGTGCCCTCTGAGGATGGGCCATGAATTCCAGAGCGGTTACGCAGAGCACGAGATCGAACGCGCCATCCTCAAAGGGGAGCTGTTCGGCATCGCCCTGTTGCCAGCTTATGCGCGTGTCCGCGCGTGCCACCCGCAGCATAGCCTCCGAGCTATCATAGCCAATGACATGCAGGCCCATATCGGCCAGCCAGCAGGCGAAATGGCCTGTGCCGGTGCCCACATCGAGGGCCCGTTCACCCGCTCGCGGCTCGGCCAGATCCGCGATGAGCGCCTTCTCCAGGCGATCCACCCTGGCGCCCAGGGGCGTCTCATACCAGGCATCGTACAGGCGAGCAACCTCTGGCTGTGCGAATGGATTGTAATCCTGGCCCGTTTCAGACATCTCGGTCTGCATTCTCCTCTGGCCGCTCTCATCCTCTGACAGATAGCGCTTGGGCGTATGGACCACCAAGAGGGCGCCTGCCTCGAGAGTCACTCGAGCTTGGGGCTGAACCAGAACATTGCTCACGCCCCGGGCCGGACCGACGCGAAGCGACTCCTCGCGCAGGGGATAGCGCAGGCCCTCTGTACGGATGCCGTGTGCAGCACCGCCCCACGGGATCAATGAAACCAGGTCACCGACCTCTCCTGAGATGAGCGTCTCATCTTGCGCGAGGAAGAGAAAGGAGGTCCCATCGAAGATCAGAACCTCGCTTCCTGCCAACTGAGGCATGGCCAGCAGCAAGATATTGGCGAGCGTATGATCGATGCGCCCTCCCAAGGCGCCCAACAGGACGATGCGCCTTGCGCCCCGATCACGAGCCGCCAAGAGCGCCAACTCGGTGTCGGTTTCATCCTTATCCGGGCGATGGCGTTCGAGCTGGCAGCCATGCGCCCGAAAAGCGGCCAGGACCTCGGCGGAGATCGAATCGAGATCGCCGACCACAAGATCGGGGATGCGTCCCTGGTCATAGAGCCAATTGCCACCGCCATCGGCGGCGATGATCTGATCGGCTCCCTCCAGAATTGGAAGCAGCCGCTCGGCGTGGGCAAAGGTGCCATTCGCGACGATGACGACCTCACGCGATCCGTCGGCCATGTGCTCCTCCGCCCGTCAGCCGTAGTGACGACGAGATAGTCTCGAAAAAAAAGCCGCTGGCCATCATCCAATAGCCAGCGGTGACCGCGATGTGCTCAATTCTCGCTTCCCTACGCTGGCATTATCCAGGTCAGGTTTCGGGGTCGATGCTTGCGAGCCATCCTCTCAGCCCAAGAGAGCTCCCCCAGCAGCGCGATGACCTTTCCAGGTTCCTTCTCCATTATAGGCCAAGGCTGCCGCAAGGTCAAAGGCGCTGGGAGAGAGAAAACAAAGCCAACTTGGCAAACGGGAACGCCTATGGTAGAATTCCGGTGCTCGTGGTGGGCGTAGCCGAGTGGATAAGGCATCTGGTTGTGGCCCAGAAGACCGTGGGTTCGAATCCCACCGCTCACCCCTTGACAGAAGAAGCCTCTCAAAGTAGCCTAGCATGTGGTCTGTTCGACGGGCGGGGGCTCTACTTTGAGAGGCTTCTTCCCGTCTATCTATTGGAGGCTTGACCTCGAGCCCACGCGCGCAAGGAGAGGCGCTGCGATGAGTCGCTATCTACTTCGTCGCCTGATCTCCGGCCTGCTCGTGCTGTTGGCCATCACCTATGTGTCCTATCTGGCGCAGGAATGGGCCTTCCGGTCGCGGGCCAATCTGCCGGCGCCCCTGACGGAGGTCGCCGGGCAAGCGCTTAGGGAATCTCTGGACACCTGGCGTCGTCTGCCGCAGGGAGATCTGGGGCGCTACACGAGCCCATCCACAGCCTATGCCTGGCAACGGACGCAGCCGCTTGGCAGGCTCCTTGGGGGGATGCTGGCCCGCAGCATAGCGCTCCTCTTGCTCGCCATGCTACTCGGCGGGCTTTTGGGCGGCGTCCTTGGTCTGTTGGCGGCAGCCGCTCGCCGCCGGCGTGTTTCTCTAGCCTTCATATCTTTGTCCATCGTCGGCGTGTCCGCCCCCAGTTTCCTTCTGGGAATGCTGTTGCAGTACGCCGAGATATCTCTCCACAAGAGCACGGGCATCCAGCTACTGCCCGTTGGCGGATTCGGTTGGGACACGCATCTCGTGCTGCCGGTGCTGGTGCTTGCGGCGCGCCCCATCGCCCAGGTGGCTCGTCTGACCTTTGTGCGCGTGAGCGCCGTGCTCGAAGAGGACCATGTCCGCACAGCCCGGGCCAAAGGGCTGCTCCGCAGAACAGTGTGGAGCATGCATATCATTCGCAATGCCAGCGGCACGATTCTGACCGCTATGGGCACCTCTTTGCGCTTTGCGCTCAGCAGTCTGCCCGTCGTTGAGGTCCTCTTCGGATGGCCTGGGGCCGCCAAGGCCATGCTCGACATGCTGCGCTCATCGCAGCGTCACGGGGCTACCGTGCTGCTCTTGATCATGGGAGCCCTCTTTGTGGCCGTCAACGTCGGGCTTGATCTGCTCTACAGATTGCTTGATCCACGCCTGCGCGAGACGGAGACCCGAGTCCACATGGAAACGCGTCCATGGGAGGGGCTGAAGGGCATCGTGCGGGAGCTCAAGGCGATCATCACGCTGCAGCGTTGGCGTGAGCGCCCACAGTACGACGCTCAGGATAGCCCGCTGCGCTCGCTCAGGGAGCAAGGTCGTGTCAACGGCGCCTGGATCGACGCCGACGAGGAGCGCGCCGCACAGCAGCGCAAGGCGCACTGGCGACATTGGCGCAACGCTGCCTTGACCAATCCGGCCCTCATCTTGGGGGCTATCATGGGCGCCACTCTGCTCGTGCTGGTCGTGGCTGGTCCCTCGTTCGCCAGACACAATCCCTATTCATCCGCGGTGAGCCTGTCCGTGGAGGGTCAGGAGCTCTGGCCGCCCCTGCCGCCATCAGCGACCTTTCCATTCGGCACAGACAGCCAGGGACGAGACATCCTCAGTCTGCTACTGGCGGGGGCACGTCGCACACTCACCATCGCATTTTTCGCTGTGCTGGCCCGCTTGATGGTGGGGGGAATCCTGGGCTTTATCGCAGGCTGGTTTGCAGATTCCAGGCTCGACGGAGCGATCATGGGGCTGGCCGAGACGTTGGCCGCTTTTCCTGCGTTGCTTTTGGCTATGCTTGTGGTCTTTGCCGTGGGCGTTCGCCAGGGCATGACGGCCTTTGTGATCGCTCTGGCATGCATCGGCTGGGGTGAGGTCATGCAGACGGTTCGCAGCCAGGTGATGCGCATCAAACCCATGGCCTACATCGAGAGTGCCGTCGCTACAGGTCTGAGTCAGGGGCAGGTGCTCAGCGCTCATGTGTTGCCTAACGTCTGGCCCACCATGGTGAGCCTTGCGTTCCTCGAAATGGGTGCGGTCTTGATGATC
>JAFGLK010000093.1 GCA_016928125.1 Anaerolineae bacterium | reverse complement strand
TGGCCGTTGATCACGAGGATGCATCGCAGGTCTTGCGCATACAGGGCCAGCACCATCTCCCGCACGACCTGCGCCAGGGTGGTTGGCTTGAGCCATACTGTGCCTGAGGCGGGTCCGTGGCACTGGCTCAGGCTGAACGGGAGGGCGGGCGCCAGATAGACCTGTCGCTCTCGCGCGAGCCGCTCAGCCACCCGCCGCGACAGCGCCTGCGCCGCGAGCCAATCCGTACCCAAGGGGAGATGGCCGGAGTGCTGCTCGACGGCCCCGATGGGGATTACAGCGACATCGAGAGCAGCCTGCGCAAGATCGGACATCGTGGCAGTGGCGTCGTAGAGCATGGCGTGGTCCTCTCAAGTCTGCCGCAAGCCGCGGCACAAGGACCATGGTCACACACAACGTGGCCCTTGTCAAATCCTGCGCGTTCCTCCGCGCAGAGCCATCCTTCGCTCACGCGTGCCCCAGAGCCCCAACATGGGACCACGAAAAAAGCGCCCCTTCCAGACTCTTGAAGCCTGAAAGGGGCGCAACGTGGCGTTTGATCCGCTACCGGCCTCAGACCACCGCGTCCTCCATCGCGGGAGCCTCAGCTTCCTGCTCGCCTGGGAGCGCCTGATCCTTCTTCTGAAAGACCAGGGTGTCGCCTTCGGCATCGACGATCACGACGACCGCGTCGCCGCTTTTGAAGGTGCCCTCCAGCAGCTTGCCGGAGAGCGGGCTCTCAACAAAACGCTGGATCATACGTCGCAAGGGGCGAGCCCCAAAGACGGGGTCGTAGCCCTTGGAGGCCAGCCATTCGGCGGCTTTAGGAGAGAGCTCGATCGTCAAGCCCTGCTCCGTGAGGCGCTCCTGCAGCTCGCGCATCTGGATGCTCACGATCTGGATCATGTCCTCGCGCGTGAGACGCCGGAAGATGATCACCTCGTCGATACGGTTGAGGAACTCGGGCCGGAAGGTGCGCTTGAGGCTCTCGGAGACATCGTCGGCGAACTGCTCCTCTTCGCCCGTGGGCGCGCCCACGGGGAATCCGAGCGCGCCGCCGCCGCGAGCGGCAAAGCGCGTGCCGATATTTGAGGTCATGATGACCACCGTGTTGCGAAAGTCGACCGTACGCCCATGTCCGTCGGTCAGCCGTCCCTCCTCTAGAATCTGCAGCAGGGCATTCCAGACATCGGGATGCGCCTTTTCGATCTCGTCGAACAGGATCACCTGATAGGGCCGCCGCCGCACCACCTCGGTCAACTGGCCGCCCTCATCATAGCCCACATAGCCCGGCGGCGCGCCCACCAGACGCGAGACGGTATGCCGTTCGCCGTACTCGCTCATGTCGATCTGCAGGAGCGCATCCGGGTCATTGAACAGGAACTCGGCCACAGCCTTGGCCAGCTCGGTCTTGCCCACGCCGCTCGAACCCAAGAAGATGAAACTGCCGATCGGGCGTCGGGGATCTTTGAGGCCGGCTCGCGCCCGGCGGATCGCATCGGCCACCGCGGCCACAGCCTCATCTTGGCCGACGACGCGCTGCCGCAGATGATCCTCCATGTTGAGCAAGCGATCGGTCTCCGTCTCTTGCAGGCGACTGACCGGGATGCCCGTCCACATGGCGACGATGCCGGCGATATCCTGCTCATCCACGACCTCATCGAGGCCCTTTTCCTTCTGCCAGGCCGCCCGCTGGGCCGTGAACTCCATCTCTTTCTGGAGGCGCACGCTACGGATGTGGGCAGCGCGCTCATAGTTACGCTCCTGGCCCAATTGCTCCTCCTGCTCGGCGAGCCGGATCAACTCTAGACGGAGCTCCTTCAGCTCGGGCGGCAAGCTGTGCATCACGATGCGCAGCTTGGAGGCGGCCTCATCGATCAGGTCGATGGCCTTGTCGGGCAGGTGCCTGTCCTTCACATAGCGGTCCGAGAGACGCACGGCGGCCACCAAGGCCCTGGCTGTGATCTCGACCTGATGGTGGTCCTCATAGCGATCCTTGAGCCCACGAAGCATCTCGATCGACTCCTCGATCGAGGGCTCCTCAATGTAGATGGGGGCAAAGCGGCGCTCCAAGGCAGCATCCCGCTCGATGTGCTGACGATACTCATTCAGAGTGGTGGCGCCGATGCAGCGTAGCTCGCCGCGCGCCAGGGCGGGTTTCATCATGTTCGAGGCATCGATGGCGCCCTGAGCGGCCCCCGCACCCACCACGGTATGCAGCTCATCCAGAAAGATGATGATCTGCCCCTGAGCCTGCTCGATCTCCTCCAGCACCGCCTTGAGCCGTTCCTCAAACTCGCCTCGGAAACGCGCGCCGGCCACCATGGCGCCCAGGTCGAGAGACATGACGCGCTTGTTCATGAGCGGTTCGGGCACGTCGCCCACCACGATCTTTTGCGCCAGCCCTTCGACGATGGCGGTCTTGCCGACGCCGGCCTCGCCGATGAGCACCGGGTTGTTCTTGGTGCGCCGCGAGAGCACTTGCAGGACGCGCATGATCTCGGTGTCGCGACCGATGACCGGATCCAAACGGCCGTCGCGGGCAAGCTGGGTCAGATCGCGACTGTACTTCTCCAGCGTGCGAAAGTGCGTATCCGCCGTAGCGCTGGTGACCTTGCGGCCCCCACGGTAGTTCTCCAGCGTCGCCTGAAAGGCGTCGTAGGTCACCCCCGCATCGGCCAAGATGCGCGAGGCGGCGTTGTCGCTTTCGCGCAGAATGCCCAGGAAGAGATGCTCGGTCGAGATGAACTCGTCGTGCATGTGCGAGGCCTCTTCATTCGACACATCCATCAGCCGCTTGACGCGCGGTGTGATATAGACCTGTTGTGGATTGATGCCGACGCCGCTGCCTTTGGGGCCGGCCTTGAGCACATCCTCAACGCGCTGTCGGATCCGCTCGACGTCCACATCCAGTTCGTCCAGGATGTCGGACACAGCGCCGTCAGGCTGCTCGAGCAGCGCCAACAGGATGTGCTCTGTATCGAGTTGGCTATGGCGATGGCGCAACATGATTTCATAGGCCCGCGTTGCGGCCTCTTGCGCTCGCTCTGTGAATCTATCGAAACCGATCATGTTTTCACCTCAAAGACTCTCAGTTCATGTATTCGGAACCCTTGCTCGGGATACCGAGCAGGAAAAATCAGATATAAAGCAAAAGGATAGCGTGCCCGGGGAGCCAAGCCCCCCGGGCTGACGGGGCGCTAGGCGACGGCCACTTCAGGCGTCTCTAGACACTCGAAAACATACTCCCCGGCATCAGTGCCGTCGGCCGGCACATAGTCCACATAGACCCTCTCGCCGGGCAGGAATCGCCCTTGCAGCAGCTCCATGGCCAGCGGATCCTGAATGCGACGTTGGATGGTGCGCTTGAGCGGTCGCGCGCCATACACCGGATCGTATCCCTCTTCGGTCAGGGCCTGTCGTGCTCGGGACGAAATCTCCAGGCCGATGTCGCGATCCGCCAGAAGCCGCTCCAAGTGGCGGATCTGGATATCCACAATCTGCGCGAGATGCTCGCGCGTGAGCCCGTGAAAGATGATCACCTCGTCGATCCGGTTCAGAAACTCGGGTCGGAACTGCTGGCGCAGCGCCGTCATAACGCGGTCACGTATGGCCTCGGTCTCTGTAGCGTCCAGTTCGCTGATCCACTGGCTGCCCACATTCGAGGTCATGATGATCACGGTGTTCTTCATGTTGACCGTGCGCCCCTTGCCATCGGTCAAGCGGCCATCATCAAAGATCTGCAAAAGCACGTTAAAGACCTCGGGATGGGCCTTTTCGATCTCATCGAGCAGGATGACGGAATAGGGCCGCCGCCGAACCGCCTCGGTGAGCTGCCCGCCTTCGTCATAGCCCACGTACCCAGGGGGCGCGCCGATCATGCGCGCCACCGTGTGGCGCTCCTGGTACTCGCTCATGTCGAGCCGGATCATGGCATCTTCGTCGTCAAAAAGAAACTCGGCCAGGGCGCGTGCGAGTTCGGTCTTGCCCACGCCGGTCGGTCCCAGGAACAGGAAGGTGCCGATCGGCCGCTTGGGGTCTTGCAGGCCGGAGCGAGAGCGCCGCACGGCGTTGGAGACGGCCTCCACCGCCTGATCCTGCCCCACCACGCGCTCATGCAGGCGCGCTTCCATCTGGATGAGCTTCTCCACCTCGCTCTCCAATAGCCTCGAGACCGGAATGCCCGTCCATTTGGCCACCAACTCGGCCACATCGCCCTCAGTGACCTCTTGTTGCAGCATGGCCTGCTCGTCCGTCACCTGCGACTCCATCTCCTGTAGCTCACGCTCGAGCTGTAGGATATCGGAATAGCGCAGTCGCGCGGCCAGCTCGAGGTTCCCCGCCCGCTCGGCCTGCTCGGCCTGGGTTCTGAGCTCCTCCAGGCGGGCCTTGGCCTGCTGCGTCTTTTCGATCTGAGCCCGTTCGCGTTCATAACGCCCCTTGAGCGCTGCGAGTTCCTCATTCAGATTGGCCAGCTCCTCGGTGATGCGGGCCAACCGCTCCTGCGAGGCCTTGTCGCGCTCTTTGCTGAGCGCCTGCTGCTCGATCTGGAGCTGCATGATGCGGCGCTCGCGCTCGTCGATCTCCCGCGGCGAGCTGTCGATCTCCATGCGCAGCCTTGCAGCCGCCTCATCGATCAGATCGATGGCCTTGTCGGGCAGGAACCGGTCCGAGATGTAGCGATCCGAGAGAACCGCCGCGGCAATCAGGGCCGCATCCTGGATGCGCACGCCGTGATGCACCTCATAGCGCTCCTTCAGGCCGCGCAGAATGCTGATGGTCTGTTCCACCGAGGGCGGATCGATGAAGATCGGCTGGAAACGGCGCTCGAGTGCCGGGTCTTTTTCGATGTATTTGCGGTACTCATTGATCGTGGTGGCCCCGATGCAATGCAACTCCCCCCGCGCCAGCATCGGCTTGAGCATGTTTGAGGCATCCAGAGAGCCCTCGGCCGCGCCGGCGCCCACCACCGTATGTAGCTCATCGATGAACAGGATGATGCGCCCCTCGGACTCTTGCACCTCTTTGAGGACGGCCTTCAAACGCTCCTCGAACTCGCCACGATACTTGGCGCCAGCCACCAGCGCGCCCAAATCGAGCGAGACGATGCGCTTGTCGCGCAGCCCCTTGGGCACGTCGCCGCTGATGATACGGGTCGCCAACCCCTCGGCGATGGCCGTCTTGCCGACGCCCGCCTCACCGACGAGCACCGGATTGTTCTTTGTGCGGCGTGAAAGCACCTGGATGACGCGGCGGATCTCCTCATCGCGGCCGATCACCGGATCCAGTTTGCCCTGGCGCGCGGCCGCCGTGACATCGCGAGCGTACTTGTCTAGCGCCTGATAGGTGGCCTCGGGATTCTGCCCGGTCACCCGCTGCGATCCGCGAATGCTCGTCAGGGCGCCGTAGATGCGGTCCCTATCCAGCCCAACCTGGCGCAAAACATCGCCCGCCTTGCCCTTGGCCACGGCTGCGATGGCCAATAGCAGATGCTCCGTCGAGACATACTCGTCGTGCATACGCTCGGCCTCGCCGCTTGCAGCCTGTAGCACCTCGCTCAGGCGTGCAGAGATGGCGCGCTGAACCGGCCCATAGGCCTTGGGCAGGCTCTGCAGCTGCCTCTCGAGAGTGGCGGCGAGTTCATTTGCAGAGATGTGCAACGCGGCCAATATCTGCGGGACCACGCCATCGCTCTGCTGCAGCAAAGCTTGCAGCAGATGCTCGACGTCAATCTGGCTGTGATTGTACTGCTGGGCCAAGTCCCGGGCGCTGAGCACGGCTGCCTGAGCTTTTTCAGTATATCGATCAAGACTCATTGACACGTATGATTCCTCCAGAAACAAAATCTATCTGTCAGTTCGTGAGCTTGGGCGATCGAGGCCGGCCCCGATCGCCCTCTATCTATCAGTAGCGCAGAATGGCCGCGATGCCGCCCGCCTCTTGGAGCATGGCATTCTCGCGCACGATGTTCACCTTCGCACCCGTCTCGATCGCCTTGTGAATGGCGATGTTGACTATATCCGGCGTCTTGTCGATCTCGACGTTCTTACAGATGGGGCACTCATCATGCGCATCGGCGGACAGATAGCCGCAGTGGTTGCAGATGTATCCGGGCGTGTGAAAGCTCTCCGCAGCCAGAAGGATTCGCACCTGCCCATGGTGCAGCGCGTAAAGGGTATCCGTGGCGCCCGTCACGCCCGCGCCCCCCTTGGCGGCAGCGGTGATAGCCTCTGCCACGATACGCTCCTCCTCCTCTAGGTCAGTCTGATAAGCGATGTCCAAAGAGCGGTGCAGGATTTCGGCCGGGGAGGCGGTCATATGGATGGTGAACTCGCCGACGACGCGGTCAAGTAACGGGTTGGGCGCCAGCTCCTTGAACTGGGCCAGCACATCGGCGCTGCCACCCAGCATGAGCCGTTTGCACTGTTTTCGTTGACAGTAGTCCTGCACAACCTCAATCGCCTGCTTGAGATTGTGGAGCGCCAGATTGTCCTCGTGGCGTTGATAGCCGGCCGCATACCAGCCTTCCTGTCTGTGCCGTTTGAGCTCCTCGCCATAGGATTCGGTCTCGGACTGAATCTTGCCCCAGCCAACTGAGAACAGACGCACGCTCTCTTTGTCGATCAGGGCGATGCTATACTCGCCAAAGCGATCCACGATATCGGTGAGCAGTGGCAGATAAGGTCTGCTCGTGTACCAGGCCTGAGAGGCCACCGAGATGGGCAGAGGCACGACACGCCACAACTCGTCGCCCGAGGCAAACACCGCCAGGCCACGCGATTGCCAGTCATACTCGAATTCCAGAAACCTCTGCAGTGCCTCCACATCCTCGTTTGCGCCTGAATCCAGGTCCTTGACGAGCTCCCTGAAGACCAACTTGACCGCATCCTTGGACTGTGCCGAGAGATCGGTGTCGAGATAGACGCTTAGGACCCCGCGCGAACCGCTGAACTCAACCAGGGCCTGCAGCTCTTTGTGGTTGCTCATGGTTTTTTCTCCTCGGGCTTGCTCTTGATCTCCCTAGCCGATACATTTATCACCTGATAGGTCTCGCTTCTGTCCGCCTCCTTTTGCTCGAGCTGTTGCACTTGTCGACGCAGGGCGTTGATCTCAGCTGCAGACTGCTCTTGTACGGTCCCAAGTCTGCGCTGGAGCTCCTCGATGCGCCGAGACATATGCATGATGACCTCGACACCTGCTAGATTGACGCCCAGATCTTCGGTGAGACGTACGATCCTGCGCAGCTCTTCGATGTCGCGCTGTGAGTATAGCCGGATGCGTCCGCTGGTGCGCGAAGGCTTGATGAGCCCAATTCGATCATAGTATCGCAACGTCTGCGGATGCAATTCCACAAGCTTGGCAGCTACACTGATCACATAGCAGGGTTCATCGTCTGGTAGTCGGTCAGTCATGGCTATCTCCTTCCAAAACCGACATGGGCCAGATAGGCGTCTGCTCAGCGTGGCTGTTCTGCCACGGTCGCCAAGGCGGACAACAAGCGATCGCCTCGGTAGAAGCTCACTTTGACCTTTTGGCCCACGCGGGTACGCGTCTCCAAATACTGAGTCAGGGCGGCATTGCTGTCAATCGGTTGATCATCGAGAGCGACAACGATATCGCCGCCGACCAAAAGCCGCGTTCGGCCCAGGATGACCTCGCGGCTTGCGCCGCGCAGGCCTGCGTCGGCGGCGGGGCCCTCGTCATAGATACGGGCCACCAGCAGCCCACGCTCCACGGGCAACTCGAGGCGACGCGCGAGTTCTGGGAACAAGCGATAGCCCGTGAGCCCTAGCCAGGGATGGCTGTAGTAGCCTTTGGCGATCAGTTCTGGCACCACTCGCCGCACGGTAGTCAGGGGAATTGCAAAACCGATATTCTCCGCCCCGGAACGGATGGCGCTATTCACGCCGATGAGCTGTCCCTGGGAGTTCAGTAGCGGCCCACCCGAGTTGCCGGGATTGATGGCGGCATCGGTCTGAACCACATCATAGATGATCCGGTCCTCCGAGATCTGCAAAGGGCGCCCCAGCGAGCTGACCACGCCCGTCGTCAGAGTCCAGTTGAGCCCAAAGGGGTTGCCAATCGCGATCGCTCGCTGCCCCACACGCAAATCGCCCTCGAAAGACATGTCGACGGGAAGGCTCTCCTCTGGTTTCACATCGACGCGCAGCACAGCCAAGTCGCTGAAGGCATCGGCGCCCACCACCTCAGCCGGCACGACGGTTCCGTCCAGGAGAGTGACCTCGACGCTTTGGGCGCCCTCGATCACGTGATAGTTGGTCACAATATGCCCATCCGTGTCGATAAAGAAACCGGAACCTGAGCCCTCCGAAGGATAGACCCCATAGAAACCCAACTCGAGCGCCTTGCTCGTGATATTGACCACCGAGGGGCTGACCCGTTCATAAACCTGGATCGTCAAGGCCTCGGCGATATCGAGAACAGCTTCCATCTCGGAGGCGCTCAATGACTCGAGGGCCATGGGACGTGGCGCCTCGTCTGTCGGAACGGGCGGGGTAGGGCTCTCTTGGGGTATTGCAGTGGCCGTA
>JAFGLK010000563.1 GCA_016928125.1 Anaerolineae bacterium | reverse complement strand
GTGGATGCCGCCTATGCCTTTATCGAGGATCCGAACCTGATCCGCATCAACTGGAAGCTGGCCGTGCCCACCATCCAGGTGGCGCCCGCGACCGCTCAGGCGGTGGCGCAGAGCATCGTGGACCTGGTCCTGGCGAACGATCGCTTTGCCACCCTGGTGACGGCGGTCACCAAGGCCGGCCTGGTGGACACTCTGGCAGGCCCTGGCCCCTACACGCTGCTGTTGCCCACCGATGAGGCCTTTGCCAAGCTGCCCGCCGGCACCATCGAGGCCCTGCTGAACGACATACCGGCTCTTACCGATATCCTGCTCTATCATGTGATCCCCGGTCAGGTGCCCGCGGCCACGATGGTAACGCTCGAGAGCGCCGACACGGCGCTGGGCGTGCCGGTGACGATCACGGTCGAGGGCGACAAAGTCATGATCAACGACGCCACGGTGGTCACAACGGACGTCGAGGCGAGCAACGGCCTCATTCATGTGATCGATACGGTGCTGCTGCCGCCGGAGAGCTAGGGCTCAGATTCGCTCGGAGAACTCAGACCTGTCAGGTCCGCAAGACCTGACAGGTCTTTTGGGTTTGCAGCCGGTCTTTTCGCGGATCAGGCCGAATAGCAGAGCCCCCGCCGCCCAGAGCGCCCAACCCCATGACAGCGAGGAGAGGCCCATCGCGGGATCGTAGCGATTGAAGGCGTGCAAGAGCCCGAACAGCAGCGAGGCGATGATCAGGCCAGCGCCGAACGGGATGCCGAACAGGCGCTAGGGGCGCCCAAAGGCCTGGTTAAGCCTCGATTGCACATAGCCGCGCCAGACGAACTCCTCGCCGAACCCCGAAAAGACGAATTGCCAAAAGACCGTCGAAACGGTCACCGCGCTCAGCCCGCCCATGGCCAGCGCGACGACGATCGGGAGCAGGAGCAATACGACGACGGTGATCAGATTCCGTCGGCCAGACTCGATCGGCCTCTAGCGTTTCATGATCCAGACCATCAGCGCCACCCCAATGCGCTCGACGGCGGCGACCAGAGCGCCGCCACGGACGCGATAGACATCCAATCCCAACAACCTGGCGCCCCCCGCCCCAAACACAAGCGGGACGAACTGAACCACGTAGGCTTTGAGGCCGATGTCGAGGTTCGTGCGCCAGTCCGCGAGGGACACACCATAGTCGGCCCAGCGCCTGCGCGTCAGCTAGATCACCAGGGCAGGGATGCCCACGAAAAACAGCATCCCGGTCTACGACCAGCCGAGATGCTGCGTTTCCCACCGCACGATCCCGTGGAGCGCCAAAGGACGCCCACAGCCTGAATCAGGGCATAGATCAGCAGGATCTCGAAAAAGGCCAGAAGTTTTGCCTTGGTTGAGGTCTCCACCCCATCATCACCTCCACGCTGCTCGGCGCATGGTCGGACCCAGATCGCACGCCATTTCCGAGCATCATGGCAAGGTACGCCACGCCACGCCCAGAGGGCAAAGGCAGTGAAAGATGCAGCAAGCCTGAGGGCCTTCCGTAACAGAGCATACGAGCAATGCGCTGGAGAGGCCAGAGCAGCAGTGGCGGCGCGCCGCGCGAAGGCACACAGAGGCTTGACAGCGCCCGACGGGTTGACTTACAATCGAGATGCAAGGGGGCCGTCACGTCGCGGTCCTCCGACCGTCTTGACCCACGTGGCCGGTTGCACCTTCTGCCTCATCGTTGCACGCAACTGCGACCAAGCTGGCGTCTCTCGTCAGGAGCTGACATGAACGCCTCAGTCGGCATCGTCGCAGGGCATCGCTGTGGGCGTATCCTCAGGGATGCGCCGCCTGCGCCCGCCGGCGAGCCCCACTCGCACCGCGCGGAGCACACTGGCTTTGCATCATGGTGCCCCGCATCATCCCAGGCCCGAGGCCCAAGTCATGCTCCTTTCTCGCTGGCTAGGCCCACCCTGTTCGGGCCCCTCGAGACACGCGAGGGGTTCCTGGTGGCGCCTGCGCCCTGGATTGCGGCTATCGGCCGCGGAAGGAGGTGTCTCCGAAGGCAAGCACGACGTGACCCCGACTAGCATGGCCGGGAGATACGCCCAGCCTGCGGGCGGCCACGAGAGGTCGCTCGCGATCTGGGGGCCGGCCGAGATGGAGGGAAGCAGAACCATGTCGACACAGCAGTTTACGCGCCGCCGCTTTCTTCGTACGGCGGCCACAGGAGCGATCGGAACAGCCCTGGCGGCCTGCGCCCCCAAGATCGTGGAGGTGACGCGCGTCGTCACGGAGAAAGAGATCGTCAAAGAGACCGTGGTGGTCGCGGGCACGCCTCAGGTGGTGGAGGTAGAGAAGGAGGTCACCCGCGTCGTTGAGAAGGAAGTTGTCAAGGAGGTGCCCGCCGCAGAGGGTCAGGTCGAGATCGAGTGGTGGCACGGCTGGGGCGGCACCACGGGCATCGCCGCGCTGGCCAACTGCGAGAAGGCCTTTAACGCGCAGGCGACCAATGTGAAGGTGAACCGCCTTCAAGTGCCCGCCATGGACGACAAGCTCCTGGCGGCCATCGCCGCCGGCACGCCGCCCGATGTGGGCGTCTGCTGCATCGCCTATGCCCAGTTCTACGCGCGGGGCTCGATGACGCCCATCGACGACTATGTCAGCGCGAGCACCTTGGTCAACCTGGATGACTTTCTGCCCACCTTTGTCGAATCGATGACCTGGCAAGGCAAGCTGTACGGCGTCCCCGCCTGTGAGTGTGGGCCACGCTTTGGCATGCTCTACAACCGTGACACGCTCAAGGAGCTAGGTGTCGGGGAGGAGGAGTTGCCCACGACCTGGAGCGAGATGCTCCAGATGCTCCCTGAAATGAGCCGCTTCGATGCGGCAGGGAACATCGAGACGGTGGGCTTTGACCCTCTCGGCGGCACGGCCAATCGCCCGCCCACGCCCAACATCTCTATGTTCTGGGCCGAGGACTTTGGCATGGACGTATGGGATGAGCAGGCGCTCGAGTTCCACTTTGACGACGGGCGGCTGGACGAGGCCCTGGCCTTGATCAAACAGATCTATGACTTTTACGGCGGCATCGAGAAGATGCTGGCCTGGAGCGGTAGCTTCACGGGAGGAACCCAGAGCCCCACCGGCGCCTTTCCGATGGGCGGCCTGACGACCGAGATCTACGGCTACTGGGCAGCGGGGGAGATGCCCCACTCGTCGCCCGGGATGGACTTTCACGTGACCTGGGTGCCCGTGCCCGACGACCGCAAAGGCACCAAGTGCCAGGGGACCGGGGGGCATCCGATCTACATCCCGACTGGGGCCAAACACCCCGACGAGGCCTGGCAGTTCATAGAGTGGATGACCCTGCCTGAGGCCTGCCAGCTCATCTTTAACGCCACCGGATGGTTCGGCGGTCGCAAGGAGTACTATGACGCCAACCATGAGTGGATCAAGGACCAGCCCGCGCTGCAGTGGTTCCTGAATTCATCAGCCGAAGCCGACGACACCTGGGAGAACCCGGTGATCCCGAACAGCGGCTTTGTGAATCGGGAGTGGCAGCGGGTGCGTGAGGCGGTCGCCTACGGGGATATGCCCGCATCTCAGGGCGCCAAGGAGCTGCAAGAGAACTGCACCAAGGACCTCCAGCAGGAGTTCCCGGAGCTGTTCTAGCGGGCGGGCCGGCGACCGACCGGCGTGATGCTGATCGCCCGAGGCAGCCACTGAGAGGAGAGCGGAGAGCGCCCTGATCTGGCTCCGCTCTCCTCCAGGCCGCGAAGAGGCAGCCGCAGATGACCTGGATCGGCTGGCCGCAGGCGCGGACGGGGGACGCAAGGTTATCGGGAGCGCGGACATTTGGGAGGAAGCGACATGGCGACGCTGACCCTGAGGCACACGGGGGCGAAGCGCGGAAACCTGATCAAAGGGCTCCTGTTCGTCTCGCCCTGGCTTTTTGGTTTTCTAGCTTTCACGATCTTTCCTATCATAGCATCACTTTATTACAGTTTTATGCACTATGACATCATTCGTCCCCCGCGCTTCATTGGGCTGCAGAATTATGTGCGGATGGTCACAGAGGACAACACCTTCCGGCTCGTGCTGGGCAACACCCTCTACTTTGTCATCGTGGGCGTGCCGGCGGGGATCGTGACGGCCTTTCTCCTCGCGAGCCTGCTCAACAACGAGATGCGGGCCCGGCCTCTCTTTCGCACCATCTTCTTCCTGCCCACCCTGGTGCCGGCGGTGGCCTCTGCCGAGGTATGGCGCTGGGTGTACAACGTGCGCTGGGGTCTGATCAACTCGGCGCTCAAATCGATGGGCCTCTCTGTGATCCCCTTCCTCTCGGCGCCCGAATGGGCCAAGCCGTCGCTCATCGTGATCCATTGCTGGGAGCAGGGCTCGGCCATGGTCATCTTTCTGGCCGCCCTGCAGGATGTACCCAGCGCCTTGTACGACGCCGCGGTGGTGGACGGCGCCAACGCGCTGCAGCGCTTCTGGCACGTGACGATTCCCATGTGCACCCCAGCGCTTCTGTTCGTCATGCTCACCAGCATGATCGGCATGTTCCAGTACTTTGCCTTGGGTTGGCTTTTGACCGAAGGCGGGCCGAATCAGTCGACCGAGTTCTATAGTTTGTACCTCTATCGTAACGGGTTTGTGTTCTTCAAGATGGGCTATGCCTCGGCGCTAGCCTGGGTGCTTTTTTTGATCATCGTCGCATCCACAGTTCTCCTGTTCCGCCTCACGGGGCGCCTTGTGTTCTACCGGGGCCAGGCCTAGCGCCGGCGCTGGCTGCAGGGCTGGGATGATGGAAGGGAGGCCGTAGTAGAGATGAGCATAGCAAACCAGGCCGGCTCGACCGCAGGAGGCATCGTCTCCAAGCGCTGGGGCGTGCGTACCACTGATATCCTCAACCGGGTCCTGGTGTATGGCCTCGTCATCCCCCTGGGCCTGCTTTTCGCGGCGCCGCTCTTGTGGATGGTCTCCACATCGCTCAAGACCGACCCGCAGGTCTATCGCATGCCGCCGGTGTGGTTCCCCTGGCCCATGCGCTTCCGCAACTACCCGGAGGCCCTGGTGCTGAGGCCCTTTGGCCTCTACTTCATGAACACCCTGCGTTACGCCATTCCAACGGTCATCGGGGCGGTGGTCTCGAATGCCCTGGTGGCGTATGGCTTTGCCAAGATCGAATGGCCCGGGCGAGAGGTGCTCTTTTTCCTGTGCCTGGCCACTATGATGATTCCATTCCAGGTGCGCATGATCCCGCTGTATGTCTTCTTCTCCAAGATTCAATGGGTCAACTCGTACAAGCCGCTGGTGGTGCCCACCTTTTTCGGCGCGCCCTACTCGATCTTTATGCTGCGGCAGTTCTTCCTTACGATTCCCTTTGAGCTGTCTGACGCGGCGCGCGTGGATGGCT
>JAFGLK010000562.1 GCA_016928125.1 Anaerolineae bacterium | reverse complement strand
GACGCCGATGTGCCCGATCTGCGCCATGGACTGGGCGCCCTCTGCTTTGACACCGCCCAATTCTATCGGGAAATGCTGACGCCCTATCCCAATCTGGCCCGCGAGGTGTACATCTATCACCCCGATCTGCAGGGGCCCTTTGACGTGGCGCATCTATTGTGGGGATCGGACATTTTTCTGGCGCTGTACGATTGTCCAGATCTGGTACACGCGTTGCTGGATCTGGTGGTGCGCACCTATGTGGCCTGGCTCAGCGCGTGGAAGGCGATGACGAACGAGGGCAATGAGCTGACGGCGCATTGGGGCATCATGATGCGCGGCGGGGCCATGTTGCGCGACGATACGCCCGTGATGCTGTCGCCCGCCCAGTACGAGGCGTTTGTGAAACCCTACGATCAGCGCGTGCTAGACGTCTTTGGGGGCTGCATCCACTTTTGCGGGCGGGGCGACCATTTCGTGCCGTCCATGGCGGCGTCTCGCCATCTCTATGGCCTGCATGTCTCGCAGCCGGACCTGAACAACATGGGCCGCCTCTGGAACGCCTGTCAGATGAACCGCCTGGTGCTGCTCGACCTGAAGGAGGAGTTCCTGCCCCAGGGAGCGAGCCAGGGCGCTACGCTGCGCCGCACGGGGCCGCCACCTGTTGTGGCGCCCTCGGACAGACGCGGGCGTAGGCGGCGGCCCGAGCCGCTCAAACCGCTCTCGCAGCCCTACAGCACCGGCATTCCGGGCACGGTGGTGCGCAGCGCGTAGATGGCTGTGCGCGCGGTGACGTATAGCGTCCGGCGGTCGGCGTCACCAAAGGCCAGATTGGCGGGCCGCTGCGGGGTGATCAGCACGCCCAGTAGCTCGCCAGCCGGCGTGTAGACCCAGATGCCCCCGGCCCCCGCCACGTAGAGGCGGCCCTGCTCGTCCACCTTCATGCCATCCGGCCCGCCCTCCATGTCGGAGTGCATCTCGGCGAAGACTCTATCGCCGTAGAGATTGCCGTCAGGGGCCACGTCAAAGGCGCGGATGTGTTGTCGCCAGGTGTCGGCAATGTAGAGCACCTTCTCGTCTGGCGCGAAGGCTAACCCGTTGCAGCGCTCGAAATCGGTGAGCAGCACCTGGAGCGTCCCATCTGGCGCAATGCGAAACACGCCGTTCCAGGGCAGCTCCTGCTCTTCGGGTCGGATGCCATAGGGTGGATCGGTGAAGTAGACGCTGCCGTCACTGCGCACGACCACATCGTTGGGGCTGTTCAGCCGCTGGCCTCGGTAGGCCGTGGCCAGGGAGTGCGCTGTGCCATCTGCCTCGGTGCGCGATACGCGACGGTTGCCGTGCTCGCAGGCCACCAGGCGTCCCTGGCGATCCAGCGTCAGGCCGTTGGAATGGCCGCTGTCTCTGCGCCACGGCTGTGGCGCGCCGCCCGGGTCGAGCCTGTAGATGACGGCCGCCGGGATGTCGCTGAAGAGCAGATAACCATCGGGATGCCACACCGGGCCTTCGGTGAACTGCAAGCCCGTGACGAGCTCCTCGGGCGTAGTCGATGCGAATGCGTCCGCAAGGCTCATAGAGCCCTCCTTATCGCTCATTTTGGGTTGGCTTCCGTGCCATTGTAGTGCTGGCCTCGCGAGCGTCAAGGAGGGGAGGCCACCGCTTGCGTGTTCGCCCATGAGCTTCTACACTGGTCTCAAGGTGCGTCCTGTGCGAGCGACTTGCCTGAGCGAGGGCGGGATGGAGGAGTGGTCATGAGCGGAGAGAGCCAGTCCCTCGATACGGTGCCCGTGGCGGCGCGCAGGCACGCCTTGGCGCCGGATGGATCCGAGATTCGCATTCTCGCCCAGACGACGCGCGGCAGCATGGTGCATTGCACGTTGCCGCCAGGCGGCGTCTCCCGGGCGGTGGCGCATCACCAGGTGGAGGAGCTCTGGTACTGTCTGAGCGGCCAGGGTGAGGTGTGGCGCCAGTTGGGCCAGGGCGAGGAGATCGTGGCGGTCTCGCCGGGCTGGAGCCTCAGCATCCCCACGGGCGCGCGCTTTCAGTTCCGTAATACAGGCGATGAGGCCCTGGCCTTTGTCATCGTCACCCTGCCCCCGTGGCCGGGGGAGCAGGAGGCGTTCCCCGTCGAGGGAGTCTGGCAGCCCACGGTGGGCGGAGAGCCCTGAGGCGGACGGCCGCCGCTTGGGACACTTGAGAGAGAAAGGGGCCGCAGGATGGAACGACCGATCGGGATGGCGATCATCGGATGCGGCTGGGCAGGGAGGCGCCATGCCCAGGCCTGTGCCCGGCTTGGCGCGCCCGTGCGCTGGGCCATCGACCTCGATCTGGAGCGGGCCGAGGCCCTGGCCGCGACGGTGCCCGGGGCGCGAGCCTCGCGTGAGTACGCCGAGGCTCTGAGCGATCCCGAGGTGGATGCCGTGGATCTGTGCCTGCCTCACCATCTGCACGGGCGCTATGCCGTGCAGGCGGCTCAAGCGGGCAAGCACGTATTGGTGGAGAAGCCGCTGGCCGCCAGCCTGGAGGAGGCCGATGCCATGATCGCGGCGGCGGATGAGGCGGGCGTGACCCTGATGGTGGCGGAGAACGTGCGCTATGAGCCGCTCTTCCGCACCATGCGCAGCCTCCTCGATGACGGGGTCATCGGGCGGCCGGCGCTGGTGCAGCGCGGTCGCGAGTGCTACCTGCGCGAGTCGTTCCTGCGCGATCGGCCCTGGTTCCTGGATGCGCGCATGGCCGCGGGCGGCATCATGATGTCCGGGGGCATCCACGATTTCGAGCTGCTGCGCATGCTCATCGGCGAGGTGGCCAGCGTCTATGCGTTGCGGGCACCCCAGCGTTTCCTGGAGATGGAGGGGGACGACACGAGCATCGCCCTGGTGCGCTTTGTGAATGGCACGGTGGGGACCCTGGTGGAGAGCTTTATCATGAAGAGCCTCACCACGGCCGAGGGGCCTGAGGTGCACACCCTGCGCATTGACGGCGAACTGGGCAGCCTGTGGGTGAACGATGGTGAACATATCCACCTCTACAGCGAACGGGCCGACTATGCGCCGGACGGCGCCTTGCGTGAGCAGATCCTCTCGGTGCGCCCTCAGGACTCGTTCGAGCTGCTGCTCACCGACTTGCTGCGGTGCGTGGGCACGGGCCTGGAGCCGCTCACCAGCGGGCGCTCTCAGCGCGCGGCGCTCGCCTGCGTTCTGGCGGCCTATCGCTCGATGGAAACGGGTCTACCCGAGCGAGTGGCGTAGCCAGGCTTGCGGTCCCCTCTGAGCACCCGACTTCATCGGACGGCGGCCGAAGGTGCTCTCAGCTAACCCGCG
>JAFGLK010000561.1 GCA_016928125.1 Anaerolineae bacterium | reverse complement strand
GTTTCTGTTCCATCGTGCGGCCAGCTAGTAGTGCGGCGGCAACTGGCTCACACTGTTGAGGCCATACACTACAGCCGTGACGTGCATGGCGATGTGTCCCAGCAGCACCACCATGGGATTGCCAGCCAGCACCGTCAGCAAACTCTGAATGCCCACACCAACGACCACCAGGCCCACCTGGGGACCGCGAAACTCGGGATAACCGAGATGGTAGACCGCGATGATGAGCAGGCTCGCGACCAAGGCCAGAGCCCCTACGGCCATTCGCTCCCACCAGCGATTGGTCCAGCCCAGTGCGGCAAGAGCCTGCGAGGTGGCCGATAAGGGGAGAATCGACAGGAAGAGAGCATCAATCGTGCCATAGGCCAGGCCCGGCCACGCAAGGTCAAAGACCAACTGCAAGCCTTGGGGCGCGGGGGATGAGGGTTGCATGAGCACTGTTCGGCTGCCAAAGAAGCCAGCGATGACCGCTCCGAGAATGCCCCATACCCAGTGGCCCCGAAGGCTCGCGCCGATACGGATATGGCGATGGCGCCAATAGCCGTAGAGCAGCAGACCAGCAGACCAGCCAACACGAAATAGGGCATCAGATACACGCTGCGCGGAAGGCGCAGCAGCCCGGAGAATATCGCCGGCACCGCCAAGCCCAGAATCCCCGTCACAAGCACCCAGAGCAGGTAGCTCCACCACGCTCTCTGACACGCCTCGCTCCCGTGCCTGATAGCCGGCATTTGGGTTCGTTTGCTGTTCATTAGGGATGTCCTCCTCTGCACTGAGCTGAAATGGCTACTTTGCGCCCATGGCGATCTCTATCGGGAACCGCCCCGGAGAACACGGAATGGGTAAAGAACGCAACATAGTCCGGTGAATTGAGCACCAAGTCGGGCGATCCGGCCTGGCAGAGACGCAGGTATTCGCGCCAGTCCTCCGGAGAAACCCCCGCCTCCGCCGTTCCCCAGCGCATCGCAAGCAGTTGGGTCAGCGCATCTCGCACGTCGGGATCCAGAGGGGCGGACACGGTTCGAACAAAGGTCTCCACGCGTCGGTCCGCCAGACCGATGGTCCGCAGCCAGCCGAGGGTGTTCAGAAAGTGCGTTTCCGGTCGGCCGTCGGCTTGAAAGGGCGCGATGCCCGCCGGACTGGCGTTCAGGCGCGCCTCCAAGGCCGGGTAGCCTGGGAGCAGGCACTGCGAGGACCAGTAGCCCAAGATCAGCCTGCCCCCTGGGCTGATCACCCGAGCCAGCTCCCGGATGATCGTCAGGGCGCCATCTGGCGCATATCCGGCTGCGTCCATGCTCCAGACCCAGTCGAACGATCCGTCCTCGCAGGGAATCTGGTCCCAGCGCCCCTGCTGGAACGACACGCGATCGGCCAGGCCAGCCTGGCCGACCAATGCCCTGGCAACCTCCAGGTGGGAGGCAGAGGCATCCAGGCCAATGACATGCCCTTGAGGCCCCACCGCCTGCGCCAGCTGCACGGCCTGGAGCCCGATCCCACATCCCACATCCAGCCCCCAACTTCCGCGGGACAGATGGCAAGCGGCGATAATCGCCTGCAGGATGGGGCGTCGCAGAGGTTCCAGGCAATACAGTAGCCTCGCGGCGGAGTCCAGCGTTGTGGCCGACATGCAGGGCCTCCCTTTCACTGCCCAGACGGGCTTGTGGCGAATCACATCTGCAGACGAGGTTTCCTGAACGGGATCAGCCGATCTACCCGTGCCAGATAGCTTTCGTATTCCGTGCCGAAAACCTGCGTGAGTTGCCTCTCCTCCGTGCCGATAAAGATCGTCACGCCCACGTAGAGAAAGACCGAGGGCACGAGATAGACCCAGGTCAACGTGATCAGCGCGATGGCCGGCAAGATGAAAAAGGTCGCGCTGGAGTAGATCGGATTGCGCACGACGCCATAGGCGCCGCGGGTGACGAGCTTGCCCTGGGAAAAGCCCGTCAACAACTGGAGGACTGCGGCTCCCCAGAGGATGAGCCCGGGGGCGAGCAACACATATCCCACCGGCTTGATAAACCGGATGCTCTCGGGCAATGCGGCAACCTGGGGCAGATACGTATGGATCAGTATCGCCGCAATCAACGACGGCAGCATAAAGAGGATGATCTTGCCGCCCTGCCCCACGATGTTCAGGCCACGTTCATTTTTCAGGCTCTTCATCGCAACGCATCTCCTTGTTGTTTGAGTTGAAAGTCGGGCTGTTTGGGCAGCGGCTATTCGGTCTTCACGCTTACATTGCCCGCACCGCTGTGGGCCGTGAGCTCGACCCGGTCGGCGGCGTCCTCATAGTCGGGCGACTGGTACGTGCCTTTGCCCGTCTGACTGAAGCGCGGATCCACGATCACTGTGCCCAGCCCGCTGGTTGCGTGGATCCTGGCTGCCATGCCGCTCGGGACAAGAACGCGCACATTGCCCGCGCCGGTCTTGGCCAGCACGCTCACGTCGGCCGGAGAGTCGGGCAGCACCACCTCCACGTTGCCTCCGCCGGTGTCGGCCGACACCCGGGTGACCGCCAGGCCCGCCAGGTCCAGCCTGACGTTGCCGCCATCGCTATGCGCCGTAAGGTCGGACGAGACCGCGGGATGGATGTGCACCTGCCACTGGGTGGCTCCATTACAGGCCGCCCAGGGCAAACGAAACCAGGGCTGGGCGCCGCGGCCCGCTTTCAGCCTGAGGGTGGCCCGGCCGCCGTTCGCGTCCAGGATGCGGGTGGGCGGGCCTTGCTTCTCCAGGTACTCCAGCAGGCCGCTGGCCAGCGCCTGCTCGCTGCCAGTCAAGCTGTCGATCGTCAGGTTGCCATCGCCGGCGTGGATGTCGATCCTGGCGCTCGTCGCACCGTCGAGGGGCGCTGAAAAGCTTTCGGTCAGGACCTTTCTAGCCATCGTTGCATCTCCTTGTTGTGCCGGACGGAGCGCCGTCCGGGCTCTACTTGGTGTTGACGCTTACGTTGCCGGCGCCGCTGTGGGCCGCGATCTCAATCCGGTTGGCGGCGCCCGCATAGTCGGGGGACTCGTACGTGTTGTCATCGATCTGGCTGAACTGCGGGTCCACGATCACCTGGCCCAGCCCGCTGGTGGCGTGGATCCTGGCCCCCAAGCCCCTCGGCACGAGGACGCTCACATTGCCCGCGCCCGTCTTGGCCAGCACGTTCAGGTCGGCTGCGTTGTCGGGCAGCACCACGTCCATGTTGCCCCCGCCGGTATCGGCCGCGACGTGGGCGATCGCCAGGCCCGCCAGGTTCAGCCTGACGTTGCCGCCATCGCTGTGCGCCGTGATCTCGGACAAGACCGTGGGGTTGAGATGGATCTGCCACTCGGTGGCGCCGTTACACGCCGCCCAAGGGAAGCGGAAGCCACGCCGTCCCACACCGCTTCGCCTCAGCGTGAGCGTTGCCTGGTCCATGAGCGCAGTCATGGTCCGGGACGGTGGGCCTTGCTCCTCCAAGTACTGAAGCGTGCCGCCGGCCAGCAGGTGCTCGCCGCCGGTGAGCGCGTCGATCGTCAGGTTGCCGTCGCCCGCGTCGATATCGATCTTGGCCGCTCTTGCCCCGTTGAGAGGCTCCGAGAGGCTGTCGGTGAGGACTCTACCCCCCGGGCTGCTCCCACAAGAGGCGCAGCAGATCACGGCGCCGAGCAAAAGGGCGGCGATCATCACCCGCCTCAGACTTCTCGAACCCAAGACGAGACTCCGCATGATTTCCTCCTGTTGCTTTCCTATGCGAGCATTCTGAGCCAAGTGGGCGCCATGGCATCGATGAGCCGACCTGCCAGCTTCTTCAGCGGGCCCAGGCGCGTGGGATAATAGTATTCCGATTCGAACCACCCCCTCTCCGTGTAGTAGCGATAGTCGCAGCTGCTCTCGTCGAACATCTGGCGTATGGTGTTTCGACCTACCCGAAAGAGCATGAGCTTGAGCCACGTGGGCGCCGGATAGCCTGCCTTGGCTAGCCCTGCATGGAACCGCCTGGCCTGGTCGGAAAGCGCCCTGTCTATCTTTCGTTGGCGCTCCTCCGTCATGGGATCAACGGGCGTGACGCAAGTACCCTTGACCACGGTGAATCCCAGGGCCATGGCCAGGGTGTCGAGGTACTCGACGATATGGCTGCCGCCGTTGATGCTCTGGGTGACGATGCTGGTGCAAGCCCTGCCAAAGTGGCGCGGCCGATGACAGGCGAATACGAATCGGTCAATGAACACCTTCATGATCCCGGAGACCTGCCCGCAGTAGTTCGGCGAGGCCAAGACCACGCCGTCAGAGGCCATGATCTTGTCCATCAGCACGTCCCGGTCGTCCTTCAATGGACAGAACGCCTCGCCTTTCTCGACGCACTGGCAGCACCCTCGGCAGGCCTTGAGTGTGTAGTCGCTCAGGCTGACGATCTCGTACTCGACGTCGCCCAGAGCCTGCAGGTGCCTCAGGAATTGCACGACGGCGTCGTAGGTGTGCTTTCTGCGGGCGCTTCCAACGAATGCGGTGATCCTTTTCATGGGTTGACTCCTTGTCAGAGCGCTGTCAGCTGTAGAATAGCACGCCTCGGCCTCTCCGTAATCGTCAGAACGGGGAATCCTCGGCCAACGCAAAAGGACCGCCTTTGCGGCGGTCCCTTCGTGAAGCAGGAGTAGAACAGTGGTACTACATTCGTGGTAGAGGGCGCCCTAACCCGTATCCGTCGGCACGTCGTTAAGGGACGCCAGCCCTTGCTTCAGGGCATAGAGCGCGGCCTGGGTGCGGCTAGCCAGGTGCAGCTTGCCCAGGATGTTACTGACGTGGGTGCGCACCGTCAGCTCGGTGATCACCAGCTCGTCGGCGATCTCGCGATTGCTCCTGCCCCTGGCGATCAGGCGTAGCACCTCCAGCTCCCGCCCGGTGAGCGGATCGACCGTGGGCTGCTGCTGGAGCGGATGGGACAGCTCGTGCAGCAACTTGAGGGCAACGGCCGGCTCCAGGGAGGGCTGGCCGCGCTGCACCTGGTGAATGGCCTGCACCAGCTCGATCGGGCCCGAGTCCTTCAAGATGTAGCCCAGCGCGCCCGCTTTGATGGCCGGGAAGACCTTGTCGTCGGCCGCAAAGCTGGTCAGCACCAGGATGCGCACGTCGGGCTGCTCGGCGGTGATCTGGCGCGTGGCCTCGATGCCATCGAGCCTGGGCATCACCAGGTCCATCAGCACTACATCGGGGCGCAGCGCCCGGGCCTGAGCCACCGCCTCCAGGCCGTCGGCCGCCTCACCCACCACCTCCATGTCCGGCTCGGTGCTCAACAGGGCGCGGATGCCCGTGCGCAGGATGGCATGGTCGTCGGCGATCAGAATGCGAATGGGCGCTGTCATCCCTCACCTCCGGTCGGCACCCGAATCATGATCTTTGTCCCCCGGCCGGGCGCGCTCTCGATCCGGAGCTGCCCGCCGATCCTCGCGACGCGCTCGCGCATGTTGGCGAGGCCCAGCCCGCCCCCGGCCTGGGCAACAACCGGATCAAACCCCACGCCTTCGTCTCGCACCTCCAGGCGCGTCTCGCCCGGGCCGAAACGCAGGCGCACCTGGACCTGCCGGGCGTGCGCATGCTTGAGGGCGTTGTTCAGCGCCTCTTGGGCGATCTGGTGGAGCTCGGCCTGAATGGCGGGCGGCAGCCGGTCCTCGCCCTCGACGGTCAGCTCGGCCTGGATGCCACCCCGCCGCTCCACGGCGTCCAAGCGCACCTGGAGGGCGACGGCCAGCCCACCCCTCGCCAACGCGGGCGGCCGTAGCTGGTAGATGAGCAGGCGCATCTCGCGCAGCGCCTCCTGGGCCGTGTCGCGCGCGTCGCGCAGGTGCTGGGCGGCGGCCTCGCCGCCGGGCGGCATCAGCCGGGCGGCCGCCTCGGCGTACATGGTCACGCTATACAGCGATTGCGTAACCGAGTCGTGCAGCTCGCGGGCCAGCCGACCCCGCTCCTCCATGGCCGCAGCCTGCTCGGCCTGCTCGCGCAGCCGCGCGTTCTCGATCGCCAAAGCAGCCTGATCGGCAAAGGCCACGGCCAGATCGACCTCTTCCTGCGTGAACTGGCGCTGGGTCCGATAGTAGAGCGCAAGGGCCCCGTAGGTCTCGCTTTTCAGCAGCACGGGCACAGCTAGAACCGTCCGATAGGTCGTCGCCATGCGCGCCGCCAACTCTCTCAAAGGGCTCCATTCTGGCGGTACCTCTGTCTGGGAGACTCGCGCAGCGAGATCCAACGTCATGGCCGGTTTGAGTGTCAGGATGGCCTCGCCGATCACGCTCACCCGGCCCACCTCAAAGGCGAGGTTCTCGACGAACTCGGCCTCCAACCCATGCGAAGCCTGGATGGTCACAATCCCGGTCTGTCGATCCAGACGGCAGAGGGCGGTAGCATCGCTACCCAGGAGATGGGGGGCCTGGGCCGCGATCTCGTCTAGCGTCTCGCTCAGGGGGAGATCCGAGTTGAGCGTCGCCAAGATCTCCCGCAGGCCCTCGGCCACCCGGCGGCGCCGCTCGGCCTCCTCCCGGCGCCTCTGCTCGGCCTCGTACAGGCGGGCGTTGTCCAGCGCCACGCCGATCTGCTGGCCGATGGCGGCCAGAAGCGAGAGCTGCTCAGGCGTGAACTCGCGCGGCGTGCGGGCGCCCAGGTTGATCGCGCCCACCAGGTGGCCTTTGGCGACCAGAGGCAAGGTGACCACCTGGAGACACTCCTCCCGCTCCAGCACCTCCTGCACGTCGCTGTCGGCCACGACGGCTTCTGCAGCCAGCCATACAAAGGGCTGGCCGAGATGGATCAGGGCATCCAGTTCCCCTGGCAGTCGGAACTCGCCGATGGACTCTACATACTCACCGGAGAGGCCGTGGTACGCCAGGAGAACCAAGGGTTCGAACTCGGCAGTCTGGTCCGATCTTCCCTGAGTTGGCTGCATGGCCTGCGCGGCAGCTCCTGTCGTGGCCGGGCCCGCGGCGTCAGCCCCCCGCACCCTGCCGTCTGGTGGTCGCCTTGTTCCACCCACCAGACCATAGGCGGTCCCGAACTCCATGCCCAGAGCCTCGCAGGTCTGATTCAGGGCCGCGCTCATGATCTCCCTCAGGTCCAGCGAGCCACTGACCACCCCCGCAATGGAGTTGAGCACGGCCAGTTCGCGGGTGCGCTCCTGCACTCGCTGCTCCAGCGTCTGGTAGGCCTCCTCGAGGGCGCGCTTCGCCCGCCTTTCCTCGGTGATGTCATGCAGAAAGACAAAAGTTGCCCGTTGGCCGCCGTAGGGGATCATGCCGGCGCTTACCTCTGCATAGACGTACGCGCCATTCCCGTGCACCATCGCGGTCTCGTAGCGAGCAGGAGCCATCTCGCCCCTCGCCCGGCGTGTGTAGAAATCCACGATGCGCTCTCGCTCCTCCGGCGCGCAATACGTCATGAACTCCTGATCGAGCAACTCCTGGACCGTGTAGCCCAACATGGCAGCAAAGTGAGGGTTCACGAACCGAAAGCGAGCCTCCTGAACGATGGCGATCCCGATATTGGCGTATTCCACGATCCCGCGGAACTTTTCCTCGCTCTCTCGCAGAGCCTGTTCGGCCCGCTTCTGCTCGGTGATGTCGACCACCAAGCCATTAAAGTGAGTAGCCCCGCCATCAGGTTCAAAGACCGGCGTGGACCGAACGTGCACCCAATCCCACTCGCCTCGGCTTGCCTTGAATATGCGAAACTGCTCATCAAAGGGCACGCCGGTTTCGAGCGAACGACGGTTAGCTTCCACGATGCGCGCGAGATCATCGGGATGGATGCGGCCAAACCAGCTGGAGAAGTCATACAGATCCGGGATGCTCAGCAATTCGGTCAAAGAAGGGCTGGCTAGGATGACGCGGCCCAGATAGGAGCGGGCCGGATCGAAGGCGACCCGGTAGACACCATAGTTGCGGGCACTGTCCATCAGAGAGCGCATGTGGCTCTCGCTCTCCCGCAACGCCTCCTCGGCCCGCCTGCGCTCGGCGACTTCCTCTTCGAGGATCTCGTTAGCTCGCCCGAGTCGCGCTGTTCTCTCAGCCACCCGCCGCTCCAGCTCATCGCGAGCCCGAAGCAGCTCCTGAAAGGTGGCATCCCTCTGGGATTCTGCCTGCCTACGTTGGGTGATATCGATGCCGGTGCCGATCACGTACTCGACAGCGCCGTGGGAATCCAGAAGCGCTGTGTTGGTCCAGGCGATCAGCCGGCGATCGCCCGTTTTGGTCAGCCAGTAGTTCTCATGCTCACTCGGGAACTGCCCCGCCCGGAGCCGTTCAAAGACCGATCGCACCGGTTCAGTCTCCTCGGGCAGCAGAAAGAGGTCCCAGAGAGTCTTGCCTCTCACTTCCTCGAGCGTGTATCCGGTCGTCGTCTCACAGGCGCGGTTGAAGCGGACGATGCATCCCTGCCGATCAAGAACCGCCACCAGCGCCCCGGCCGTGTCGAGCACGGCCGAGAGCAGATCTCGCTCCCGGCGAAGTGCCTCTGCCGCCCCCAGGAGCCTAAGGCGCCCGCCGGATCCAACGGGGACAGGGTCGCGTTCCGATGCCATGATGCACCTCCCTGTTGAGGCCATGCTACAGCGCCATGGGGAAAAGTCAAGCCTGGCCTGAGAGCCTCGCCAGAAGTCGAGATCTGCCGCGAGGTGAACCGGGGGCTGCACCTTGACTCTGCCTGACTTGTGACATAGACTGGCCCCACTCAGACAGCCAGACGGAGGGCAGTGGCCTTCGCGGCCTCTTGAATGGGCTGGAGGATACAGAAAGGAACGAGCCCGATGCCTATCGTATCGATCGTGCGGGCCGCCGATGGGGATGTTCTCGGCGCAGTGCGAGAAGCGGTCAAACTGGCCGGGGGCCTTCCGCCGGAGATCGGGCCGGGCGCCAAGGTGTTGCTCAAACCGAATGTGGTGAACCCCTCGGCTTCGGGCTCGGGTCATGTCACGGACGCGCGCGTAACGGAGGCCGTGGCCCGCCTGGTGTTGGAACGTGAGCCGGCCCAGGTCATCATCGGCGAGGGTTCATCAGTAGGCTATGACTTTGTGGGGCTCAAAGACTCGCTCGACTGCCTGGAGAAGAGCGGCACGGCCGACGTGGCGCGTCGTCTCGGCCTGCCCCTTGTGGACCTGAATCGCGACGAGAGGGTGGCGGTGCATGCTAAGGACGCCTATGTGATGGCCGACTTTGCCATCGCCCGCACGGCGTACGAAGCCGACGCGATCATCGACCTGCCCGTGATCAAGACCCACATCCGCACCGGCATCACCGTGGGGCTCAAGAACATGAAGGGCGTGCTGCCCGGTCACGAGAAAAAGCGCACGCACCAGCTCGGTCTTGACCGGGGCATCGTTGATCTCAATCGCGTGGTGCGGCCTCGTTTCACCCTGGTTGACGCGCTGGTTGGCCAACAGGGCACGCATACCCGTCCAGAGGACCGCATGCCCATGAACTGCCTCTTGGCCGGCGCCGACGTGGTGGCGGTTGACGCGGTCTGTGGCGCGGTGATGGGGTTTGACGTCGCCCAGATTCACCACGTGCAGCTCGCGGCGGAGGCTGGCCTGGGCGTGGCCGATCTGGCCCAGATCCAGGTTCGCGGCCTCTCGATCGCAGAGGTCCGGCGCCCCTTCCTGAGCTACACAGAGGCGTTGCGGCAACGCTATGGCGCCGTGACCCTGATCGAGAAGAATGCCTGCACCGGTTGCATGGGCGAGATCCTGAGCCCAGTGATCTACCTCCAGCGGGCTGGCTACGAGGACCGCCTGGCCGACCTGACGCTCATCTTTGGGACTCCGGATGCGGTGCCAGAGATAGAGGGCATGCCGGTGGTGTTGGGCCGCTGCGCCCGCGCCTATCGGCACTTGGGCGTGTGGGTTCCGGGCTGTCCGCCCCATGGCATCGCCATCACCGATGCCGTATGCGAGGCGCTGGGCATCGACAAAGAGCTCGTCCATAGGGCCATCGAGACGCTGCACGACTTCTAGGCCACCGATGACGATCCCGATCTCCTGGATCTACATCTTGAGTGACGAACACAGCGGCTGCACCTTGCTGGACCTCCTTCTCGGGGCCCATCTGCGCATGGGGACACTTGGCGAGGCGCAGGTGCTCCCCTGCGAGTTGCGTAGCCCGGGAGCC
>JAFGLK010000092.1 GCA_016928125.1 Anaerolineae bacterium | reverse complement strand
GAGACAGGCGTCAAGGCCGTCTTGGATAAGATCGTGAACACGAACTGCCTCCTCAGGCAAGGAATGGGGACATGCGGGATACGCCATCCGGTCTGGCGAGCCCGGCCAAAGCCTTTGTCAGTATAGGCATGGGCCGAGGACTGTCAAATGGCTTTGTGAAATCCAGCACAAACAACTTCCGGGCGACCCTGAAAGCCGCCCAGGGAGGAAACGTTCGCTGGCCGAGCCGCGCTACAGACGCGATTCCATCTCAGGCTGCTGCGCTGGGGATCATCGCCCCCGATCTCAGGCCAGTTCCAGGATTTGGCGAACCACGCCGATCACCGAGGCGCCCAGACGGAAGATGCGCCCGGTATCCAGTTCGCGTTGCTTGGCAGGGACGGCGCGCTCACCCTCGGCAGCTGGCTCAGGGCCATGCGATCGCGCCACGATCAGTCCCGCCAATGCGCCAACCACAGCGCCCAAAGCAGCGCCACCTGCGACATAGCGTAAGCGATCGTTCAAGTTTCACCTCCTTCGAGAAAAGGGCTGCTGAATGCTCTCTACGCTCGCGTGCACCTGGGCGGAAATCCTATTGCCCCACACGAATGGGGCACGCACGATTCCCATGGCGCGTTCGATCCACGCTTGTACCTGGATTGTCCTGGCCTGAACGGTCCGCATGGCCGGCACGAGCCAGGCCATGAGGCGTCGCAGTCCCTGGGTGATCTTGAGCAGAATGAACAAGGGCACCAGTCCCAGTACCATGATCTCCAGGGCAAGCAGAATCGTGGCTACATGGGCCGACACACCCAGAACTTGGAAGAACATCAGGCAAGCCTCCTGACACCAACAAGTCAGATACAGCCAAGGTGACCCCTGCACCCATCGCCGCTGGCAGGCCCAAGGGCGCGACCTGGCCTGACTTCAGAGGAACTCGGTCTCATAGTCGAGAAGCTCCAGGTCGAACCGCCCGCTGTCAACGAACTGCACCACACGCTCCAACAAGGCGTGGGCATAGCCGCGATCTGAGGAGACGCACGCCAAGGCCAAGGTCGCCAACTGCCAGCTATCCTGGTTGTCCACTTCGGCGATCGATACGTTGAACTGGTTGCGTACCTTCGCCTGGATGGAACGCAGCACCTGGCGCTTGTCTTTGAGGGAGCGGCTGCCCGCGATGCGTAGGCTCAGCGTGCAGATTCCTACCACCATCGGTTCGATCTCCCCTTCCATGGACGCAGGTTCGGATCTCGGCTAGCGATTCTGGTAGTGAATGGCGCCCACCGTCTGCGCCATGGCGGCCTCCATCAAGGCCTCGGGCACGGTGGGATGGGCGTGAATCGTCTGCGCAATCTCCTCGGCCGTAGCCCCCAAACGCATGGCCAGCCCTGCCTCGGCGATGAGATCGCTGGCGCGCGGCCCCATGATGTGCACCCCCAACACACGCCCCGCCTTGCCGGCGGCGGTGCGCTCGCAGATCAGGCGCACCTGGCCCTCCGACTCGCCCATGGCCACCGCTCGCCCATTCACGCTAAAGGGAAAGCGCGTGGCGCGGTAATCGAGCCCCTTCTCCTTGGCTTCGGCTTCCGTCAAGCCCACGCCGGCGATTTCGGGCATAGTAAAGATGCAGTTTGGCACCACGGCATAGTCCGCCTGGCGCCGCACCCCCAGGATATTGTCCACCGCGACTTCAGCTTCATATGAGGCCACATGGGCCAGCAGGTAGCCTCCGATGCAGTCACCGATGGCATAGATCCCAGGGACGGAGGTTTCCAGAACCTCATTGACAGCGATGGCCGGCCCATGCATGCGCACGCCCAGATCCTCGAGACCCAGCCCTTCGGCAAACGGGCGCCGGCCCGTGGATACAAGCACAAGCTCACCCTCGGCAAAGGCCGCCTGACCTCGCCTCGAGTAATGGACGCGCAACTGACCCTCAGGTGTGCGCTCGATGCGATCGAAATCGAGACCGATGGTGACCGAGACCCCACGACGAGAGAGCATGGCCTGGAAGCGCTTGGCCAACTGCGGCTCGGCGCCCTTGAGAAAGGTCTGGCGCCCCAAGACGGACACCTTGGTCCCTAGCGCGTCAAAGATGCAGGCGAACTCGATGCCGACTACGCTGGCCCCGATGACCACCAGGCTCTCGGGGAGCCTCTCGATTTCCAAGAGCTCGTCCGAGGTGAGCACGCCCGGCAGCTTCAGGCCTGGGATGCGCGGCCGCGCTGGAACCGACCCGGTCGCAACGATGATCGCCGTGGCCTCGATCGTCGCCAGCCCGTCGGGTCCATCGATCTGGACGTGACCGGGCCGCATGATGCGCCCGTGCCCGGAGATCCGATCAACCTGGTAAGTCTCCAGAAGGTGCTCAATGCCGCCCACGAGGCCGGCGACGGCCTCTCTTTTGCGCGCCATCATACGCGGAAAGTTCACGCGGAGTGGCGTGTCTGCCTCGATACAGTAGATGCCCGAGCTGGCCGCCGCGAACATCTCGGCGTCTTGAACCATCGCCTTGGTGGGGATGCAGCCCCGGTTGAGGCACGTCCCCCCGAGCTTGTCCTTCTCGATCAAAGCCACACGAGCCCCGCGCTGAGCTGCGCGGATGGCGGCCACATAGCCCCCAGGGCCGGCGCCAATGATCGCGAGATCGTATGGGGACGCCATCTAGCGCGCTTCCTCTTCCGGTTCGATGCGATAGCCATACACAACCTGCGCCTTGAGGCTGCTGGTTACAGCGCAGTACTTGGTCTGTGAGAGCTCGATCGAGCGCTCGACCGCCGCCGCCGAGATGTCATGGCCCCGCACGATGAACTCGAGCTCTATATGCTGGAATGACCGCGGGTGCTCCTCGGCCCGCTGGGCATGGGCGTTGACGTGAAAGCCCGTCACTCGCTGCTTCTTCTTGAGCATGATGGACAAGGTATCCATGGCCGTACAGCTGGCCAGACTGATCAGTAGGGCCTCCATGGGGCGCACACCGCCATCCAGGCCACCGAACTCGGCGGCCCCATCCAGCACCAGGGCAATGTTGGTTACGCTGGCCTGACCGACGAATTGCAGGCCCGTGACCCATCTGACTTGGGCATCCATCTGACTCTCTTCTGCCAAGGGCTGTGATCCTTTCCGCAATGTTGTGGTTTTGGGTTGCTGTCCACATTCAGACCCGGTCTAGGGCAGGAACACCCGATATGTGGCCCGATAGGCGTATACGACGTTCAGATAGCCGTCGTGCCATCCGCCGATGGCATACAAGCTCGAGCCTTCCGGCGCCGTCAAGCCGGCTGTGCCCAGCGTCCGCCATTCGCCGGTGAGGGGGCTAGGCAGGGTAGACCAGATGTCGTTGCGCAGATCGTAGCGCTCGTTGTAGCTGAACGGCTGGTCCCAGCCACCGCCCACCACATAGAGGCTGTTCTCCACGATGCTAACGCTGTGTCCCGCGCGGCCGATCCGCATCGGCGTGTGGGTCAGCCAGGGCTCGGCGCCGCTCGCCGCCCGGGTGGGGTCGTAGGACTCGCAGAGCGCATACTCGACGGTGCCATCATAGCCGCCCAAAAGATAGATGCGATCCCCCACCGTCGCTGCGGCGCCAAAACCTCTTGCGATTTTCAGAGCAGAGCCCGTCTGCCAAAGGCGCTTCGCGGCATCATAGTAGTAGACGGTGTCTAGATAGCGCTCCCCGTCCCAGCCCCCAAAAAGGTAGAATCCTGCACCATAGGGCGCCATGGCATAGGCGCAGAGTGATGTAGGCAGTGCGGGACCTTGCGACCAACGGTCTTGGATCGGATCATAGATCTCGAGCAGATCGCGAACGGCATTGTTCTGATCCAATCCCCCAGGCACATAGATGAGGCCATCGACCACGGCAGCGCCCACATTGGCCACCGCCGTAGGCTTGTCCGCGCGGCGCCCCCACAGATCCTGCTGGGCATCGTACACCTCCACCCGAGAGGTCCAGCCATTGGCCCCCAGACCGCCGATGACGTAGACGCTCTCATCCAGCGTGGCGATCGCGAAACGCCCTCGGGGTGTAGGCATCTGCGCACGTACCTGCCAGCGATCTTCACTCTCTGCCTGGTTCGCTCCCGCGTAAGGAGCTGGCACGTCCACCATGCGCCCCGAAATAGGGGCAGGGGATGTGGTGGCCCGCGTGGGCCATATGCTCACGACCACCACCAGGACCATCACCAGCACCGCAAAAATCTGCTGCGCTCGACTGACCGGCCACGCACGTCGGAGAGCCGTCAGCCTCTGGCCCGCCGCTTCATCTGAAGCCTCAGCGCCTGCCTCGCCTGCCCCTCTCTCGCCCTCGGTGCCCGGAAGCTCGACCAGACCGAATTGGATCGCGTAGAGAGTCGCCTCGGTGCGCGATTCGACCTCCAGTTTCGCAAAGATGTTGCGCAGATGCGCCTTGACGGTGTTAATGCTGATGTCCAGGTCAACGGCGATCTGCTGGTTGGTCGCACCAGTGGCGACGCGCTCCAGGATCTCGATCTCGCGGGCACTCAATGGATTGGGGGCGGGCTCGGCCATGTGATCCTCTGTCATGAATTCGCGTCGATTCTACCATAGCTAGGAATGCCTCACAAACAAAGGCGAGCCATACACCACATCACCTGGCCAACTGACCGGGCTTCCAGACCCTTCATCTGTCCAGGGCCAGTCCGACCGGCTGTCTGATGCCGGGGCCACTCGATTCTGCTAGCATGCACATGGACAGGTGACTCAGGTTCGGTGATGGGTGGGCACACCGGGGGAGGCTCGAGATGGGACGCCGCGCCCTGGGATTCTCTTTGCTGTTGATGACGCTGGTGGTTGCCTGTGTGGCCGCCAGGTCCGCCACTTGGGCACGCCCCGTCCTGGCTGGTGGCGCCATCTACGCGGCAGATGCCCCTGGTGATGACGTGGTCAGCTTGAGCGGCACCACCGATGTGACGACGTGCCTCTTTGCGGTTCATCATGGCGTTAGGAGGGTGACTCTCCGTCTCGAGTCAGAGCTCGGCTCAGGCGCTCTAGCCTGGGTCCTCCTCGACCCTCATGGAAAGGTGCGCTGGACGAACCAGATCACAGGCCCTGATGCTCTGGATGTGAGTCGCGCCTTTACTGCCGTGGCTGGCGAGTGGAAGCTCAAGATCGCCCTCGCCAAGGCCTACGGCCACTATGCCGCGCGCTGGGACAGCGACTAACGCCGGGCCGCGTCGTTTGCGTTCCCCCTCTCAGTCGTTCCAGGCTGCTAGCCGGCACGCCCCATTGAGCCGCGTTTCTGCTGCCGCATCTTGTGCAGCGGACGTGGTGTTCCCATGACGTGGTTCGCAGTTCCGATCAGCCCGAGCAGCCTGCGCACTCGTCCTTGCCCTGCGGACCATTCGGCAGTACAACAAGGCCGTGAAGTCGCGGGGAGGGGGAAGCATGCAAGGGCCCAGCCGAGGCACATCCGTGGGCGTCTGGCGCCGCGCATGGCGTCTGGTCACGCTGCCGCTCTGGAACAGCCACGAGCGCCGGCTTCGGGCCCTCTGGCGCTTGGTGCTCGCCTGGCTGGCCATGGCATTGGCTGAACTGGCTCTTGGCCAACTGCTGAGCAGGGTAGCACTTACTGCGGCGCGCTCGCTGGTGTGGTCACTTCTTGGATTGGTACCCCTTGGCGTAGCTCTGTGGCTGGCCGGGCGCTTGCTGGATCGTCGTCCTCTGGCCGATTTCGGTTTCCACCTCGACCGACGCTGGTGGCGCGATTTCGGCTTTGGCCTGGCGTTGGGGGCCGGTCTAATGACTGGCATCTTTGCCGTCCAGTGGGGGCTGGGCTGGGTGACCGTACGCGATGCGCTGCATGTGCGGGGCGGCGATCAGCCCTTTCTCCTCGCCCTTCTGGGGCCGCTCAGTCTCTTTGTGTTCGTGGGCATCAGCGAGGAGGTGACCTTCCGCGGGTACCTGCTCACAAATCTGGCGGAAGGCCTCAATCTGCAACCGGTCAGTCCTCGTTGGGCTGTCGCCTTGGCCTGGCTGATCTCCTCTGCGCTCTTTGGCTGGGTGCATGCCAACAACCCGAACGCGACGCTCGTCAGCACCCTCTATCTGATGCTGGCGGGCATGTTCCTCGGTCTGGGATTCGTGCTGACCGGCAACCTGGCGATCCCGATTGGGTTACACATCACCTGGAACTTCTTTGAGGGGAATGTGTTCGGCTTCCCCGTCAGCGGCATTGATCTGACCCAGGCTACGGTGCTCAGCATTCGCCAGGCAGGGCCGGCCCTGTGGACCGGGGGCCCTTTTGGGCCGGAGGCTGGCCTACTGGGACTGCTTGCGGGGGGAGTTGGCGCGCTGGCGATCGT
>JAFGLK010000560.1 GCA_016928125.1 Anaerolineae bacterium | reverse complement strand
CGAGCCGGGCTTTGCCCGCGAGATCTCGCCCCAGGCCTTGCGCCATGCCGTGGACACCATCGAGCAGATCCGCGAGGGGGGCGGCCCCGATTACAAGATCTGCGTCGAGATGCACGCGCGTTTCAACGTCGCCTCGGCGATCCGCATCGCCAAGGCGCTCGAGCCCTATGACCCCTTCTGGATCGAGGAGCCCACGCCTCCCGAGAGCATGGACGATATGCGCGAGGTGCAACTCGCCACCCATTTGCCCGTGGCCACGGGCGAGCGCTTCTATCAACGCATCGATTTTCGCGACGCCCTGGAGAAGCGCATCTGCCGCATCATCCAGCCGGATATCGCCCACGTGGGCGGCATCAGCGAGCTGAAAAAGATCGCAGCCATGGCCGATGCCTACTATGTGACCGTGGCGCCTCACGAGTGGAACGGGCCGATCACGTTGGCCGCGGGTGCCCATGTGGCCGCCACCCTCCCAAGTCTGTTGATGCACGAGTACCACATCCAGCTCAAAGGGGTGCTCGAGGATACGCTGGTGGGCGGCTACCGTTACGATCCTCAGTTCTTTGACGTTCCCGAGACGCCGGGCGTCGGCATCGAGCTCTCGGACGAGTATGTGCGCGCGCATCGCATCGACCCGGACGCCTGGGGCTCGGCGGAACTGGGCGGACGCATGCGTCTGCACTAACTTGGCGGAGTCGGGGTGCGGCCCCAGGCCATCCTGACCCTCTGACGACAGGAGAGCTTTTTTGGCCCATAGCCTGAACATACCCAAATTCGACCGTGACATCTGGCTGCTGTGCGCGGCATCGGGCCTCTGCGCTGGCGCCTACCTTGGGCTGCGGCAGCTATTGAGCCCGTTGTATGCTCTGCGCCTGGGCTATGGCCCCGAGTTCGTCGGCAGCCTGTCCGCGGCCTCTTCGATCAGCTTTGCCGCGGCCAGTCTGCCCGGGGGCGCGTTGGGCACCCGCTATGGCGCGCGACGCATCCTTATCCTCGGCGCCATGATCACGATAGGCGCCATGACCCTGCTGCCTATGGCCGAGCTCGTGCCTGCGGCCATCCGTTCGGGCTATATGATCCTGAGCGAGATCGTCTCCTCCTCCGGCTGGTCGTTGTTTGTGGTGAATGTGATCGCCAGCATGGCGGCCTTTACCCAACCCACCAACCGCCGCGGCGCCTTCGCCCTACGCGAGGCCTTTGCGGGGTTGGGCTCGTTTCTGGGGGCTCTGGTCGGGGGGTTGCTCCCCGGCCTGTTCGCTGGCCTGATGAGCACGACCACGGCCGAGCCGGGGCCCTATCGCTACGCGCTCTGGGCCGCCGTGGTGATGGGCGCCGGCAGTTTGGCGCCCCTTGCCAAGACGGATCGGCCAACGACCGGCAGCCTCGCGGGCAGCGGGACCACGCGCTTTCGGCTGGAGGGCGCCTTGCTGCTCTTGGCGGCAGCCGCGTTTGCTAACAACGCGGCCCATGCCGCCTGCAAGGTCTTCACCTCGCCCTACATGGATCAGGTCTTCCGCCTGCCCACCTCGCTCATTGGCGCCATCTCCAGCGCGGGTATGCTCCTGTCCGTGCTCCTGGCGCTGAGCAGCCCGAGCCTGTCGCGCGGACGGGAGAGTGGGCACATGATGATCCTAGCCTCCCTAGGCATCGGCGCCTGTCTGCTTTTCATGTCCCTCATCCCCCACTGGCTGCCGGTCGGCCTGGGGCTGGTGGGCGTGTATGGCATCCTCGCCGTCTGGCGGCCTGCCTTCCAGGCGTTGCAGATGGATATCTCTGCGCCACAGTGGCGATCTCTCGTGTCAGGCGCTTGCGCCACCGGGATGAGTCTGGGATACGGCTCACTCAGCCTCAGTGGCGGCTATGTGGCGACGACATGGGGCTACCCCCAGGTCTACGCGATGGGCGGTGCGATGGCCGCCCTCAGCGCCGGGATTGTCTGGATCCTTGCTCGTCGGCTACGCGACCGCCCCGCCGTCGAGCAGGCTCAAGTCGCCGAACTCGGAGATTGAGCCCGACACGCGGCATGCCGCCGGCCCCTTGTGCATGCGCGCTCAAAGGGCTATGCGGCTATCTCGGTGTACGCCGCCAAGCTCGCGGAGGCCAACCCGGGCGAGGGTGTGGCGGTGCTGGGCGCCGGGCCGATCGGCCTGCAGGCCGTGCAGGCAGCCAAAGCCTACGGCGCGCGACAGGTCGTCGTCATCGGCGGGCGCAGCCGCCGCCCCGAGTTGGCGCTGGAACTGGGTCCCGACGCAGCCATCGATCGGTCGAGCAGCGTGGGCGTCGTGGAGCGACGCTTCGCCGCCTGGTCTGCTGAGGTGCTCAAGGTCATTTCGTACCCACAAGACGTGTAGCAGAGCGCTGGGGCCTTGGCGTGGTGGCGCTCCAGGCGGACGCTTTGGCCCAACGCCCCTTCTTGTACCAGATTTGCCGCACCCTATTAAGTTCATCACACCCTTTTTTCACCATTTGTGCTGGATTTGACAGAAATGCCCATGTGTGTGATAATGACCTGTGCATAAGCAACTGGTCACGTAAGCATTGAGAACAATCCGCAGACGTACGTTTCAGCCTCTCGATTCTCTTCTCCAAGAGCATTGAACGACTGGGCCTCTGCCAAGTAGGACTCTCAAGGACGCAAGGTTCACGCAGTCTGTCCCTCCGTGGGTCCTGGGCATCCGTGCTCCCTGGCCGCAAAAAAAACTAGGAGAAAACTGAATCGTGGAAAAGAAACTGTACGTAGGCAACCTTTCGTATGACACAACCGATAGCGGGCTCGAGAGCCTCTTCGCGCAAGCGGGGGACGTGGTCGAGGCTTCGGTGGTGACGGATCGTGACACCGGCCGCTCCAGAGGCTTTGGCTTTGTGGAGATGGCGGACGTCACGGGCGCATCCGCTGCTATTGAGCAGCTCGATGGCAAAGAGCTCGATGGCCGCAACATCAAAGTGGCCGAGGCCAAGCCCCGCGCTCCCCGAGAGAATCGTGGGTACGGCGGCGGCGGTGGCGGTCGTAGCAACCGCTGGTAATCGAGGAGCTTCTCGCGCAAGCGAGGATGCCCCGAGTCAGTGGCGGCCGGCTGAACGCTGAGGGACGACGCAGCTTGCCTGTGTCCGTTCAGTTGGCTAACACAACAATGAGAACCTGACATCTCAGACGGCGCCCAACATCATCGTTGGGCGCCGTTCAGTTTTGGCGCGCCAGGCAGGCAGCCTGTCTTGCAGAGGCGATTCCCCTTGGACCCAGGGGGCAGGCTCTGTCACCTGCGGGCTTTTGGCTTGCCATAGTCGTGATAGGCTTCCACGAGGGCCTCTACGTTGCGCACCTGCGTGTCGGCCTGGGCGTTGTGTGACGTGCACACGATATAGCCTCCACCGGGAGCGAGGGCAGCGACGCGATCCTGAACCTCCCGCCGAATCTCCTCATGTGTGCCAAAGGGCAACGTGCGCTGAAAGGAGATCCCGCCGTGAAAGGCAGGCCCCTCGCCGAACGTGGCCTTGAGCTCCCAGGGGTCCATGTCGGCCGCCTGGGGCTGCGACGACTGCAGCACATCCAGGCCGCGCTTGATTATCAAGGGGATGAGGGGCCGCACAGAGCCGCAGGTGTGATGCATCACCCAGAGGCCGTAGCTCTTGGCCAGCGCCACAAACTCGGCAAAGCCTGGCCCCAAGAACTCGACCCACATCGCCGCAAACGTCATGGGCCCAGGCTGTGTGCCCAAGTCATCGCCCATCCGCCAGATATCGAGCTGGCCATCGGCGGCCTCAGGGATGCGCTCTGCATAGCCGCAGTAAAAGGCGCGGATGCGTGCAAAGAGGGCCTTGACCAACTCTGGCGCCATGACGCAGGTCCAGCAGGATCTGCTCCACCCCTCGCAGCTACATGCCCGGCTTGAGCTGCGCCACGCGGTTCAGGCGATCGCCTATGAACACGACCGCTCGGCCCTGGCCGCGCAGCGCCTCACACTGCGCCGCGATGCCGCCATAGCCAAACCCATCGGGCGACGGCCAATGCGGACACTCCTCGATCTCCTTGACGATGGTAGCAGACGCCAGCGGTGAGGAGAGCACCTTCTTGTAATCTTCGCTTCCGTCCTGGACGGCCACGCGCCCCGGAACGCGCGCCGCACCCCAGATGTCCACCTCGGCGCCATCCGGGAGAATCGGCCCAACGGCGGGCCGCTGTGGGCGAGCCCCTCGAGGTAGCGTAGATCCACATCGTACACATCGCGAAGCTCAGAGGCCGCCATGCGCCGAGCGCGCTCCAGCTTGAGCGTCATGCCAGGCGACAACCACCGGTCAAAGGGCACCCGATCAGGCTCGACGTGGTGGAGCGCAGAAAGCGTCCGTTGGCGAGAGTTCATGGCTGCCTCGAGGATAGACGTGCCGGCCATTCCACCTGAGGCCGCGGGGCTGTCCAAGTGGAGTCCTCGCTCTCGCTGAGTGGGCGCCCTTCGAGTCCATTAACAGACCCACCGTGCCCAGCCCTGCTCTGTGGCCTTTCGCCAACTTGATCAGAGGGTTCCCAGAGCAATCAGAGGCCCGCTGGCCTCTGTCAGCGCATCCCGCACCATTGGGGCCGCCTGCCCGCGATGGCGGTTCGCTGGCGCTTGGCTCGCCGCAGACGTTCTAACACGCGATCTGGCCAGCCCGTCCAGCTCGCGCGATGGCCTCGCGGACGAGATCCACTGAGTGCAAGTTGCATATACATGCATGATGGATTATGATGACGCAACTCGGCGCGGATCGGGCGCTGGCCATGCGTGGGTACGCCCTCTGGCGATGCGAGCCGCGCTATACTGCATCTTCGGATTGGGCAGATCGAATCAGGGTTTGGCGATCACAGGAGGCAAGGGACGTGGGAAAGCGTATCGTTGTCATTGGTGGTGTGGCAGCGGGCCCCAAGGCCGCGGCGCGGGCGAGGCGGCTCGATCCCGATGCAGAGATCACGATCATCGAGAAGGATGAGATCTTGTCCTATGCGGGTTGTGGGCTGCCCTACTACATCTCGGGCATGGTTGAGGATCGAGAGGATCTGATGACCACGCCGGTCGGCGTGCTGCGCGACCCCGCCTTTTTCGCCAGGGTCAAGAACATCCAGGTCATGAACCGCACCGAGGCGATCCGCATCGACCGGCAGGCCAAACAGGTCGAGGTCAAGCGCCTGGATACGGGCGAGACGATGAATCTCCCCTACGACAAGCTGATCATCGCCACGGGCGCCGAGCCGATCGAGCCGCCCATCCCGGGCAAAGAGCTGGCCAACGTGCTGCGCCTCAAGCGGCTTGAGGATGCGGATCGCTTCCGCGAACACCTCCAGGGAGGCGCCT
>JAFGLK010000559.1 GCA_016928125.1 Anaerolineae bacterium | reverse complement strand
GATGGGACCACAAGCGCCATCGCCACGTCGTTCCGTTCCTCCCAGATGCCAAGCCGGCCCTGGCGCGCCTCCTGCTCGAGCCGTGCCAGCAGCGCCCCGTGCACGGATGCCTCGGAATCCGGGCTACAGCGCGCATAGCCCAGCCGCACAAGCGTGGCATTGATCATCTCGTCGTCGAGCCAGACATAACGCAGCAAATGCCCGCGCTCATTGATCCAGCTCTCTTTCCCCTCCAGACGCACCACCTTGCCCTGGGCGAGCACCCGATTGGCGACCCTGGCCTCAGAGGCGAGCCGTGCATCCGTCTGGGTGCCTTCGCCGTACTGGGGAGTCTCGATGCCCAGGTAGCTCACCACGCGCGCCTGTCCGTTCAGCAGCACGACGATGGTGTCGCCATCGACCACGTCCAGCACTTGGCCCCACTCGCCCTCGACGACCTGCATCGGCGTTGAGACGGGCGCGCCAGGGGCGGTGGTTAGCTCTGCAGGCGTAGCGCTCCCCGATGCCTGCCCCAATGCCTGAATCGTCTCCTGAGCATGGTCCGTATCGCCTGTGCTGCCAGCAGGCAGAGCGGCCAGGACCGCGATCGTCTGCCCCTCCGGCGTGGCCACCCGTCTCTGCGTGCCATCCTCTCGCCCAAGGAGCAAGGCCACCAAGCCCACTGGAGAGGCGAGCAAGGCCGCGAGCAAAAGCCCTAGCGCCCATCGGCTGCCTCTACTTTGCCCCTTCCAGAGGTCGTGCAGACCCCTGATCAGACCCCCAAGCCCCTGATCCACACCGTTCTGCATAGGAACCATCTCCCCACGGCGCCTATCCAGACGCCGTCTCAGGGCGACAGCGCGCTGTGACCCAGCCAGGTCTCTCTACTGGTCAACCACAGAACCATCAACATGTAAGCGGGCCTGTATTTCGCGCGGTCGATAGGGATATCGCTCGGCCGCATCCGGCGCCAATTCCACCCCGATGCCCGGGGCATCCGGGATGATGAGAAAGCCCTGATCGAGCTGCAATGTGCCCTTGACGATCTCACTCTTGGGCGGCTCAGCCTCTCCGACCGGATACTCCTGCAGCGCAAAGTTTGGAATGCAGGCCGCGAGCTGGATGCAGGCCGCCGTGCTCACGGGACTGAGGGGATTATGCGGCACTACATCCACATGATGGGCCTCGGCCAGCGCCGCGATCTTCTTGGTATGGGTCAGGCCACCGGCCATGCACACATCGGGCCGCACATACTGCACCGCCCCGCGCTGCAACAAGGCCTCAAACTCCCAAATCGTGTGCAAGCGCTCGCCCGTGGCGATGGGGATCTCGATATGTTCAGCCACCAGCGCCATGGCGTCAAAGCTATCGGGCAGAATGGGATCTTCGTAGAAGAAGGGATGGTATGGCTCGATGCCCCGAGCCAGCACAATCGCCTCCGAGGGCTTGAGCCTGCGGTGGATCTCGATGCACAGATCCACCTCGCGACCCACCGCCTCGCGATAGTGACCCACCGTCTCGATCGCATCACGCATCTTGTCCACGTGGGTTTTGAAATAGGGCACGTCGCGGGGCTCATCCAGGAATGGGGTCAGATGCCCAACGGCGGTGAATCCGCGGCGTTTCGCATCGATGCAGCCCTGCACCAGCTCAGCCTTGGTACGCCCGAACACGTGATAGTAGACGCGCGCCTTGTCGCGACACTTGCCGCCCATGAGCTGATAGCAAGGCACACCGTAGAACTTGCCCGCGATATCCCAGAGCGCGATATCGATGGCGCTCAGCGCCCCCATGATCGCAGCGCCGCGAAAGTGAGACCAGCGATACAGGCATTGCCAATGGTGCTCGATCCGCAAAGGATCCTGGCCGATCAGGTGTCGCTTGAAGGTCTCGACGGCGGCTTGGGAAGCTTCGAGATATCCCCAGGCCCCCGATTCCCCCAGACCCGTAAGCCCTTCATCCGTGTGCACCTGGACAAACAGGTAGCGATCAACCGGAAGCGTCTCAATGGCCGTGATCTTCATGCTTTCCCCTCGCAAGTGATAGAGTCCTGGCTGGTCGCGCCACACAGACCCACGCCTAACCTCGCCCGATGTAGAGCTGCGTGTTGGGCAGCACGATGGCCTCCAGCAGGTTCGCCTCGGGTACGAGCGTCGCCATCAACAGGGCCACACGGGCGATCTCCTCGGTAGGGATCATCGGCTCCTGGTCTTGCACTTTGTCGCTCTGGGTGCGGCGTTCGACCGCCGTGTTGCCGGGGTGCAGGCAGCTCACGGCGATATTGTAGGCCCGCCCTTCCAGCGCGGCGGCCTGGGTCAGGCCCCAGACGCCGAATTTACCGGCTGTATAGGGGGCCATGTTCTCTCGCGTGCGTTGCGCCGAGATGCTGCCAATGTTGATGACGCGCCCCCCGCCGGCCGCCTTCATGATCGGAAAAGCCTCACGGATGCACAGAAACGGCCCGGTCAGGCAGGCCCCGATCACATTGTTCCAAGCCTCCATCGAGAGCTCTTCGATCGGGCCGCCATCGAAAGCGCCCGAGCTATTCACTAGGACATCAAGGCGCCCAAAGCGTTCCATCGTCTGCGCGAAAAGCGCCTTGACCTGGGCCTCCTCGGTCACGTCGGTCGGCACAGCCATGATCTCAGAGCCGGTCTGGCGCAGTTCCTCCGCGGCAGCCTCCAGGCGGCCCACAGTTCGGCCGGCAATGACCACGTTGCAGCCTTCGGCAGCGAACAGCTTGGCGATGCCTTTGCCGATCCCGCTGCCGCCCCCGGTCACGATCGCCACTTTACCATCGAGCTGTCCCATGCGATGTCCTCCTCATATCAAAGTTGCCTTTCGGTGCTACAGGCCGGTCCCACATGCTTGCCGGACCGCCTCGTCGAGTCCGACTCGTGAGCATGATTATATCAAAATCGCGTCCTCTCTGCCATGCGGTCGCACGATTTCCCCTGCGATGGCACAAGGGCACCTATGGCGTCCTTGGTCACAGCCCAGTCGTATGGTAAAATGCCTCAACTGGCCAACTCACCTCAGCAAGAGGCCCTTTTGGGGGGAGGCGTCATCTGGACACATTGGAAACAGCCCGACTCATCGCGGATACCATCTCATCCATGCTGGGCGTTGACGTGTTGTTGTTGGATATCTCGGATGTCACCCTGATCGCCGACTACTTTGTGATCGCCTCGGCGGAGAGCGAACGTCAGATGAGAGCCATCAGCGAAGAGATCGCGAAGGAACTCAAGGAGCAGGGCATCGTGCCGCTCTCGACCGAAGGCACCTCTGCTTCGGGTTGGATTCTGCTCGACTATGGCAGCATCGTCGTGCACCTCTTCTCTGAGAGCCAGAGGGATCACTATCGCCTCGAAGACCTGTGGAGCAACGCCCGCACCGTCCTACGTATGGCTTAGCCCTATCCCGGGGTTGATGCGATCCAACGATCTCAGACCGGCGTCGCTCTCGCGGGAGACGACGACCAGTGTAGCGCGCTGAGCAGATCGGCCCGCAGAGCCGCCGGTTCAAGAGGGTCACTCGTTGGCAGGATCGCTTTGAGTTGCGGGCGGCGGCCGGTGTTTGTAGAATGGAGCCTGCATGTACTCATGGTTACTTGCCGAATCGAAAGGAATATAGGGAGGGTTCAATGTCAGAGAACGAAAAAGACTATACGGTGCTCGAGCTCCAGGCGCGCTGGGACAAGATTCGCATCGCGAATCTGTATGATACGCTCGACAAGATGGGCTATGGGAATCAGTGCCTTGATCTGGGCATCCGCCCGCTCTTCCCGCACCAGCATTTGGCGGGCAAGGCCGTGACGGCGAGCGGCACCCGCGATCCGCGCACCCGCGACCAGGTGGAGGCGGAAGAGAAGGACACCGCGGCCTATGTTGGGGTAGGCAGGGCCTGCTTCCCGGGCTGTGTGGTTGTGGTGGATGGCGGCGGGGAGCAGTGGACAGGGAAATTCGGGGAAATGACCAGCTGGCATCTCAAGCAAGCGGGGGCCAAGGGCATCGTCATCGATGGGTTTATCCGCGATCTGCTCGGGCTGGAGGTGATCCCCGACTATACGGTCTGCGCACGTGGGACCTCGCCGATTGAGTCGAACAAGCGGTGGCGCATTCAGAAGACCAATGTCACGATCGCCATGCCGGGCACGTTGACGAGCCAGGTTGCGGTGAGCCCCGGAGACTGGGTCATAGGCGGTCCCGATGGGGTCATCGTTGTGCCGCAGGAGATCTCGATGGAGGCGTTGATCAAGGTCGAAGAAATCGAGGGCCGTGAGCAAGGTATGCGCGAGGACCTCGCATCGGGCATGAGCTTTGAGGACTGCTACAAGAAGTGGGGACGCGCCTAGGCGCACAGATCGCCTGCTGGGGGGCATCCCCCAGCAGGCGAACGGAGCAGCTCAATCCCGGCGAACGTCGCTCACAAGCTGGGCTATCGTCGATTTGGCACGCTCTACGATTGGCTCGATCTCATCCCGCCAGGGCTGCCAGTGACCGGGGACCTCGCCAGGTTCGATCAAGCCAATAGTCAGCTCGTCCTTGGCGGCGCGCCGCACAGGAAACGGGATCTTGCCCGTTGCCCGATAGATCCAATAGAGCGTAGCCGCCACAAAGGCCAACGGGGCCAAGAGGCCCGTTATGATCCCCCGTCTGAAGGGCCGCCTATTCATCTTGCTCCATCCTCACTTTGTCAGCCAGTGTCTCCAGGCCGCCAGCGATCTCACCCAAGGACAAGAGCCTGGCGCCGCGCTTCTCAGGCACCAGAATCTCGCCGGTGAGAAAGTAGAGCATGGCACACGCCACGCCGTAGGCAGCGATCACCGCCCCCAGCCACAGGCCTGCCACATACTTGCCCCCTCGAAACATGCTATCTCTCCTGTTCCACTTGCTCACCATGGCTCGAGCCCGTGTCATTCGATGCGCTCTGATCCAGACCAAAGGGGGTTGCCTCCCCGCCACGAGACCCCGAGGATGCAAACGGGCTGCCGCTGCTCTCGCGCATCAGGGCGCCCAATAGCATGCTGAGGCCGATCAGGATAAGGATGCCCGGCCAAAAGTACCCGCTGGCAAAGAGCACCGCGAGGCCCACCATCCAGAAAAAGCCCTGCCACCCCATCCAGCCACGATTCTGCGCTAGAGACTCTGGCAAACCGGCCGCCCCGATCACGGCCAGGATCCAGGGCCAGAAGCCTACCCCGGGCAGCAGAAAAAGCAGACCCAACCCGATCAGGAAGATGCCACCGCTCAATGTATGATAGTGCTGCTGCTTCATTGCTCCACCTCTCCAGGCCCTGAAAGCCTCTGACAGCTTGGGCTGTGCCACTGCCCGATAGCCTTGCGCCCCCAACGGCCTTGCCGCCCAGGCACTATGACTCTTCTCTATCTACGCCACAGCCGCAGCATTCGTTGCGCGGGTCTGCCCGCGCCGGGGGTCTGCCCGCGCCGGTTCCAGGGTGAGCATATCAGACTCGGCCTCCAGAGTCAACCGCTGTGACGCCCCCTGGGGCGCCAGGTTCGCAGGTTGAGTTCGGCTCACCTGTCATGGGATCGGGCCCTCTCGCCGTGTGAGCCAGAGACCAGCGCCACATGGAGCTCAACGCCTCACCGTGGCCACAGCCTCGCCACCAAACACCTCGCTGGCCAGCGCCAGGATCATCTCCCTCTCGGCAGGAAAGGTCTCGATGTAGCTGGCGATGAAGGCCTGCAGAGATACAGCGCGTTTGTGAGGCATGCGATTCATCGCCAGAAGGACCTTGGCGTAGGGTGTGACCTCGTCCTCAAAGTTGGTCATCCAGAGCATGTGACGTTGGGGATAGAAATTGCCCGTGGTCTTGAGCAACCGATAGAAAAAAGTCCCCGCTACGCCCGGAGTGCGCCACATCTCGTCTGGCGGGCGCAGGGCCTCGGTCGGTTGGCCCGCCTCAAAGCGCAACCGAAATGCATTACGCGGCAAGAGCTCCAGATGGCAGAGTCGCTGGCGCGCTTCGCTTGAGGCCTGTGATTCCGCCCGTAGCGCCTCAAGCCATTCGGGATGGCTCTCACTGTAGGTCGTCTCCAGGGCCAATGCGAACCCTCGACAGAAAGCCTGGGCTTCCGTCGCCAGGTCCTGCGCCGTCGGCACAGACGCGCTGCCGTTCCGCGGTTCCGGTTTGAGCCCCACGAGCTGGATCAACACCTCGGCGGCTGCGGCCGGGACCTCACGCTGGGCAGCCACCAGGTCGTCCCCGCCGTAGGCAATGCCAAGCGCCAGCTGGATACGGATCTCGCGTTCACCATAGTACGCACGCAAACCGCGCACGGCGCCGGTCTCGGGGCTATCCCAGATGATGATCGGCCTGTTGGCCAGGGTCTGGCTCAGGGCAGTGAGCTTGTTGGTGGCGAGAAAAGCCTCAGTGGCATCCTCATATACGG